>JBCDDQ010000151.1:0-11594 GCA_039180225.1 Pseudomonadota bacterium | reverse complement strand
TCGGGGAAGAACGTGCGGTAAACTGCGTTCATTGCGTCCATCTCAGCGATATCCGTGATGTGCACATCCACCCGGACGATGTCCCCCATGGCGAGACCGATTTCTGCCAGGAGCTCTGCGATGGTGGTCATCACCTCGCGGGTCTCTGCCGCTACATCTCCCAGAACAGCTTGCCCTCTCACCGTGTCGGCCGCCACCACGCCGGCGATGAACGCATAATGCTCGTCCATCACCACGCTGGTAAAGGGGGCATCGCTGTCGATGATGTGCGGGAAGTTCAGATGCTTGATCATTCAGAAATCAACCGGCGCGCCACCTTCTTCTTTGCGGCGGGCCACGAAGGCATCGACTTCCTCGGCGATGGCCGGATCCAGGTACGGCTCTTCATAATCGGCAAGCGCCTGCTTCCACACCGAGTTGGCCTTCTGCATGGCTGTGGGACTGCCCGCCTCCACCCAGCTTTCTGAATTGCGCCAGTCGGAGATGATCGGCGAGTAGAAGGCGTCCTTGTAGCGGTCCTGGGTGTGCTGCGTGCCGAAGAAGTGCCCGCCCGGGCCCACGTCGCGCATGGCCTCAATGGCCAGCTCGGCATCATCCACCTTCATGGGCTTCAAAAACTCCGCCGTCATCTGAAGCAGGTCCACGTCCAGCACCAGCTTTTCAAAGGAGGCCTGGAGCCCGCCTTCCATCCAGCCGGCGGCATGCTTGATCATGTTGCCATGGCCCATGGTGAGGCCCCAGATGGAGAAGACGGATTCGTAAGCGGCTTGTGCATCCACCGTGTTGGCCGCGTTCACATTGGAGGTGCGGTAGGGCACGCCATAGCGGCGCGCCAGCTGGCCGCCGACGATCGCCGTCTTCATGTATTCCGGCGTGCCGAAAGCCGGGGCGCCGGATTTCATGTCCACATTAGAGGTGAAGCCGCCATAAATGACCGGAGCGCCCGGGCGCACGAGCTGGGTCATCATGATGCCCGCCAGCGCTTCGGCGTTCTGCTGGGCCAGGGCGCCGGCCAAGGTCACCGGCGCCATGGCGCCGGCCAGGGTGAAGGGGGTGACGACGATGATCTGGCCGGCTGCCGACATGTTGAGGATGCCGTTCAGCATGGGCGTGTCGAGCCGGAGCGGGGAGGACGTGTTGATCACCGAAAACAAAGATGGTTCTTGCTCCAGCTGCGCGCGGGAGACGCCCCGGGCGATCCGTGTCATCTCAATGCCGTCCGTGATGCGTTCCTGGCCCAGGGAATAGGCATGGAAGGTCTTGTCGGTGAGGGTGATGAAATCGCGCAGGCAGTCCAGATGGCGGGTGGAGGCGTGCCGGTCCACGGGCTCCACCGGATAGCCGCCAGCGGCGTGGAGAATGTTGAAATATTGCGTAAGCCGCAGGAAGTTCTGGAAATCCTTGGTGTTGCCGGTGCGGCGCCCTCCACCCATGTCGTGCGAGTTGGGCGGGCTGGCCACGGGGCAATAGATTGTCCAGTTGCCACCCATTTGCGTGTTGCGCGCCGGATTGCGGGCATGGACCGTGAATTCAGATGGGCAGGTCTTGATGGTTTCCTCCACCAGTGCCCGGTCAAAGCGCACGCGGTCGGAGTTGGGGTCGAGATCCGCACCGGCCTTTTTCAGGATCGCCTTCGCCTCATCGTTGATGAAGTCCATGCCGATCTCTTCAAGCACTTGAAGGGACGCGGTGTGGATGGCCTCGATCTCATCGTCTGAGATCAGCTTCATGGGGGGAAACGGATTGCGGGGCTGCTGCCACGGGCGTTGCTCAATGGTGGCAGGGGCCGCACTCACGGCACGGTTCTGGGCCCGCCTGCTGCCTTTGCGGCGCCCTCTTCGTTCGTTTGGCTCAGCCGCTTCGCTCATGGGCGCATCATCCTTTAACATGTCACGGGGTGGGATCTTGAGAGTTGCCGCCCGGGAAACCCGAAACGGTTGGATCTTCAGAAATCTGCCGGCGCAGCCAGCGTTCGAACTTCTGGATCTTGGATTTGTGCTTGTGGGCGGTCTCACACACGATCTGCCAGGAATGGCGGCAGGGCACTTCCAGCTCGAAAGGGCAGACCAACTGGCCGGTGCCGATATCTTCTGCCGCGAACGGCCACATGGCGATGGCGACGCCCTTGCCGTCGGCGGCGGCCTGCAGGGCCATCACATAGCTGTCGAAGGCGAGGCGCCGGGAGGGTTTGAGATCGCTCAGGCCCGCCTCTTCAAGCCAGGTCTGCCAATCCTCTTCGGCGGTGTAGACGTGGATCAGAGTGTGATTGCGCAGGTCTTCCGGCGACTTGATGGCGTTCTTGCCCTTCAGCAGTTTGGGGCTGCACACCGGCGCCAGGCCGGAGCGGAACAGCTTGCTGGAATGCAGGCCGTTCATCCTGCGCCGCGAGAGGATGAAGCCCACATCCACATTTCCCCGATCCAGCTCCCAGTCCAGATAGGAGGTTGAGAGCCGCACCTGCATTTGCGGATAGCGCTGCTCAAAATCATAGAGGCGCGGGATCAGCCACTTCAGAGCCACGGTAACGTAGGTCTGCACCGTGAGCTCATGATCGGTGCTGTCGTCGGTGAAGATCCGGGTGTGCTCTTCGATCCGGTCAAACGCCTCGCGCACCACGGGGAAATAGCTCATGCCCGCTTCGGTCATTTCCACCGGGCGCTTGTCGCGTTTGAAGAGCGACATGCCGAGCTGCTCTTCCAGGGCCCTGATCTGATGGCTGACGGCAGAACGGGTCACATTCAGCTCATCAGCCGCGGCGCGGAACGAGCTGGTTCTGGCAACCGCTTCGAACGCCATCAGAGCGCGCATTGGAGGTAGCTTGCGTCTGGCCACTTTATCTCACCCTAGCATTTTGGGCCGTTGCCGTGAGAATCCCGAAAACTCCCAGGTCTCTCAGCCCAATCTTCATCTTCCCTGGTGACTGAGTTTCACCGGACGGTGAGAAAAATCATATATCGCGCGCGACGGATTTAGGCCAAAACTCGACAAACTTTGCAATTGGCGCAAAATTGATGTGCGCCACGAATAGGATCACTGAAAATGAGCCTCGCAGACGATACCCAAGAGACAGGCCGCCGCCGCGGTGGCCGCAGAGCCAGACAAGAGCTGCGCGCAGCCCCCATCCCCCGCGCAGAAGCCGCTGTGAAGCCAGGCATGGTGGGCGGCAAGTACCAGCCGCTGACCCGCGCCGAACAGGAACAGATCCATGAAGCGGCTCTGGTGGTTCTGGAAACCGTCGGGCTGAGCGACACCATTCCGAGCGGTGTGGAATACCTCACCAGTGTGGGCTGCCGCTACGAGAGCGGGCGGATGTACTTTCCCCGCAAGGTGATTGCCGAGACCTTGGAGAAGGCGAACTACCAGTTCACGCTTTATGGCCGCGACCGGGAGCACGACATTGAGCCGCACGGCAAGAAGGTGCATTTCGGCACGGCCGGCGCGGCGGTGCACATTGCCGAGCCTGAGACCAACACCTACCGGGAGAGCGTGCTGTCCGACCTCTACGATGCCGCGCGCATTGTGGACAATTGCGAGCACATCCATTTCTTCCAGCGCTCCGTGGTGGCGCGCGATGTGGAAGATCCGCGGGATATGGATTTCAACACAGCCTATGCGTCTCTCGCCGGCACGACAAAGCATATCGGCACCAGCATGGTGATGCCGGAGCATGTGGATGATGTTCTGGAGATGGCGCACATGATTGCCGGCAGTGAAGAGGCCTGGCGGGCCCGGCCGTTCATGTCCATGTCGTGCTGTTTTGTGGTGCCGCCGCTCAAGTGGGCTGAGGATGCGTGCGCGTGTCTGGAAAATGCCGTTCTGGGCGGCATGCCCGTGTTGCTGCTGTCTGCCGGCCAGGCTGGGGCCACCAGCCCGGCGGCCCTGGCGGGCGCGGTGGTGTTGCAAGTGGCCGAATGCCTGGCCGGTTTGACCTACGTGAATGCCATATCACCCGGAGCGCCGGCGATCTTCGGGCCGTGGCCGTTTGTGTCCGACCTGCGCACCGGTGCCATGTCGGGCGGCTCCGGCGAGCAGGCTCTGCTCACCGCCGCCTGTGCCCAGATGGGGCAGTTCTACGGCCTGCCCACGGGCTCTGCGGCCGGCATGTGCGATGCGGAGATGCCCGACATTCAGGCCGGTTACGAGAAAGGCCTGACCGCTTCCCTGGTGGGCGCATCGGGGCTCAACATGGTCTATGAATCGGTGGGCATGCATGCCAGCTTGCTGGGCTTCTGCCTGGAAAGCCTTCTGATCGACAACGACATGATCGGCGCCATCAACCGCAATGTGCGCGGCATTGAGGTGAACGAGGACACGCTGTCGGTGGAGACCATCCGTGAGGTCTGCCTGGAGGGCCCCGGTCATTTCCTGGGCTCTGATCAGACCTTGTCTTTGATGCAGACGGAATATGTCTATCCAGAGCTCGCCACGCGCATGAGCCCGAAGGAGTGGAACGAGGCAGGCAAGCCCGACATTGTGGAGAAGGCGACGGCCCGCAAGAAGGAAATCCTCTCCACATACTTCCCCGGCCACATCCCCCCGGACGTGGACAAGGCCATCCGTGAAAAGTTCAATGTGCTGCTGCCGGAAGATTATATGAAGCCGGCCTGATGCCGTTGGCAAAGGGGTCTTCAGAGGTGCGCAGGAGCCGGCCTTCGGCGGTCACATAGGCACGGCCCGTGATGGTGGGGAGAATGCGTCCTCGCGCACCGGGTCGATAGTGCGCCTCAAAGCGGCTGCCCAACATGCTCTCCTGCACCCACATCTCGCCCGGCCCCAGTGCGCTGTCAGCCGCAAGGCACGCGAGCTTGGCGCTGGTGCCGGTGCCGCACGGCGAACGGTCGTAGGTCCCGTCCGGACAAAGCACGAAGTTGCGGGCGCTGGCGCCCGGGCTTTGGGCGGGGCCGAAGAACTCAACATGATCGATCTCGGCGCCCTCAGCACCCCTGATCCCTGCGCGGGCAAGGCTGCGCCGCACATCGCGCGCTGCGTCCAAGAGAGCCGGGATGTTCTCTGGCACCATGGCGGAGGGCGTGCGTGCGGCCAGGAAGAACCAGTTGCCGCCCCAGGCAATGTCTCCGCAGAAGCTGCCGAACCGCTCCGTGCGCACATCAACCTTGGAGCGGAACCGGTGGCTCTCAACATTCTCCACCGACACTTCGTTGGCTGATTTGAGGTCCGCGGTCACGACGCCAACCGGCGTCTCGATCCTGTGGCGGCCAAGGCCAATGCGCCCGAGGTGATAGAGGCTTACCGCCAGGCCCATGGTGGCATGGCCGCACATGCCAAGGTAGCCGGCCTGGTTGAAGAAGATGACGCCGGCAGCACACGTGCGGTCTACCGGTTGGCACAAAAGCGCCCCCACAAGAGCCTCGCCGCCGCGCGGTTCGCTGACGGCGGCCAGACGCACATCATCATGGGCCGCGGCGAAGCGCCGGCGGCGCAGGGAAAGCGGGCCGGCGCCAAGATCGGGCCCGCCATCCAGGATGACCCGGGTGGGCTCACCGCCCGTGTGCGAGTCGATAATGCGCATGATCTTGTGTGCTCTGGGCGCCCGGCCAGCTTGAGTACCAGGCTTTGAACAGGTCCAGCTGTTGGCTGGCGAAAGCCTTCTGGCTGTCAGTCAGGGCATCGTCGCCGTTGAAATGCTGGGCATATTCCGGGTTGCCCTGCAAAACCATCAGGTGCTTGTAATAGAGCACCAGATCCGGGCCCTCATCAAAGGTGGAGAGCACGCGCAGGGCCTCGTCCAGCTCTTGTGCTCTCAGCCGTGCCTGGGCATTGCCCGCGGCCGCCTCGGTGCACAGGGAGACCAGATGAAGGGTCTCGCGCGGCAGAACATTGCCCACGCCGGTGATGGCCCCGGTGGCTCCGCAGTTGACGAAGCCGTGCACCACCTGGGTGTCCACGCCGACCATCAAGGTGAGGTCGTCATTGCCCGATGTGATCGCCTCTGCGGCATAGCTCAACGCTTTGGCGCCGCCAAACTCCTTGAAACCCACCAGGTTCGGGTGGTCCCATCTGAGATCGAAGAAGAGATCCGCCTTGGTCTCAAAGCCATAATAGGGGCTGTTGTAGATGATCGCCGGCAGATCCTGGGCGGCGCTCAAGATGGTTGAAAAGTGTGCACGCTGGGCAGCAGGAGAGCTGCCGCGTGACAGCACGCGCGGGATCACCATAAGGCCCTTGGCCCCCACCTTCTTGGCATGGGCCGCATGTTCGGCGGCAAGAGCGGTGTTCTGCGCGCCCGTGCCCACGATGACCGGCAGGCCCGCCTCCACCAGGTGCTCAACCCCCTCCCGGCGTTGAGTGTCGGTCAGCAACGGCCAGTCGCCCATGGACCCGCAATAGACCACCGCGGACATGCCGTGTGCCATGAGCTCCTCAGCTTTGCGCACCATGGCGGGAAAATCGGGCACCCCGCCTTCGTTGCATGGGGTCATGAGCGCAGGGATGAGGCCCTGGAAGATGGTCTCCGTCATCTGAAGGATCCTTCTGAAAGTGGGTGATGAACTTGGTGCGCGATCATGGCGGATGGGTCATACTGACGTATTGGCAGAAACCCCAGCGCAGGATCCCCAATCGGCACAAAACATGACGGTTCCCGATCAAGACCGCTTCTTTGAGGCGCTCGGTGCACCGTTCACCGGCGCAGAGCTCTTCGATCTGGTGAGCGACACGGTGTACTTCCTGAAAGACGCCGAGGGGCGGTATGTGGCCGTCAACCAGACCCTGGTGGAGCGCTGCGGCAAACGGGAGAAGTCGGAGCTGATCGGCCGCACGGCTGAGGCGGTGTTTCCCGCGCCCCTGGGCGAGCGGATCAGCGCGCAGGACCGAGCCGTGGTGCGCGACAAGCGCTCTTTGCAAGCGCAGTTGGAATTGCATCTCTATCCGGGCGGCCAGGAAGATTGGTGCCTCACCTGGAAGCGCGCGATTACCGATCAGGCGGGCCGAATTGCTGGGCTTTCAGGCATCTCCAGGGATTTGAACAGCCTGGTCTCGCAGCAAACCGAGCTGAGCTCCGTTTCCGCGGCGCTGGACCATATCGCCCGTAACCTGGCCGCTCCCTTGCGCGTGGAAGAGCTGGCCGCGCTCGCCGGTCTGTCCGCCTACCAGCTCGATCAGCGCGTTCGCGCGCTTTACGGGCTCTCGGTGGGCCAATACATCACGCGGGCGCGCATTGAGCTCGCCTGCCATCTGCTCAAAGAGACCGGCACGGCGATCAGCCAGATTGCCCAAGAGTGCGGATATGGCGATCAGACCGCGTTCACCCGTCAGTTCCGCCGCTCGGTCGGCCTGGCGCCAAGAGCTTACCGGGAGGTGACCGGGCGGACTTGATTGCACCGCCCGCCCCCAGATATGCTTCTGATCGAAGGAGGCCCAGCCCATGGAACTGTTTACTGCACGTGTCTGCCCCTATGCCCATCGCACCCGCTTGGCGCTGTTGGAGAAGGGCGTTGCCTTTGAGCACATTGAAGAGGATCTGAAGAACAAGAGCGCGCGGTTCCTGGAGGTCTCGCCCTACGGCAAGGTGCCGGCTCTGGTGCATAACGGTCAGACGCTCTACGAGAGCCTGATCATCAACGAGTATCTGGATGAGACCTTTCCGGAAAGGCCCCTGATGCCGTCAGACCCCGTGCTGCGGGCCAAAGCGCGGATCTGGATCCACTATTGCGATGCCTACTTTGTTGGGGATTTCTATTCGGTCATCCAGAACAAGGACCGCAGCAAAGACAGCGAGCTGAAAGAGAAGCTCGCTGAGCGGCTGCGCAAGGCCGAGCGGGAGGGCTTTGGCGAGCTGTCAGGTGACGGGCCCTATTGGCTGGGCGCCGATGTTTCGCTGGTGGATCTGGCTTGGTATCCGTTCTTTGAGCGGCTTCCCGCCTGGACCCATTACCGGGGCTTCGATGTTCCGGACGATTGCCCCAAGATTGCCGCCTGGGCCGAGGCCATGGCGGCGCGGGCCTCTGCCCGGGACGTGGCCAACGATGCGGCCTACTACATTGAAGGCTATGCCCGCTACGCCGCCTGACCGGCGCGCCACTGATCTTTGGTGATGATGAAGCCCGGAAGATCGCGGCAATAGGCACGGCGTGTGCCGGTGTCGATGAGGCCGGACTTGCGCAACACGTTTTGAGACGCCCCGTTGTCCGGATCTGTCACGGCGACCACTTCTGTGAGTGGGGTGTCCTCAAACGCGAACTGCAACAGGCGCCGGGTGATCTCGGTGGCATAGCCTTTGCCCCAGGCGGACGGTTTCAGAATGTAGCCCACCTCCACATCTTCGTTCACGCGCTTGCCGTTCTCGTGGAAATCCCACCGCGTGTCGTGCGCCTCTTCCGGCAGGGGCAGAAGGATCGCGGTCCCGATCGCCTCGCCCGTGTTCGCCAGCCTGACGCTCCACATGCCCATGGAGCCATCTTCGCTGCGGCGGCAGAAGTCCGGCATGCGCTTGGCGCAGAGCTCAGGCGTTGAGGTTTCGGAGATGTACCGCATCACCGCCGGATCGGTCCTGAGCTCAACCACAAGATCAAGATCGCCATTGCCGAAGGGTGAGAGGATCAGGCGTTCGGTGGTGAGCTGAAGGTTCATGTGACCGCTTCACTCGATTGTGGTGCCGTCCCTGAGGACCTCAAGCTCTGCGTCGGACAGGGACAGCACATCCCGCAAGACCTGCTCTGTATGCCCGCCCAGAGCCGGCACGGGATCGTCCGACACCATTTGCGCCCCGTCAAACCGGATCGGGCCCGCAACGGTGGGGGTATTTGTGCCGTCTTCGCGCGTTCCGGTCACCTGGAGGGACCTGTGGACCACGTGAGGGTCGGCCAACACCTGATCGATGCGGTTGATGGGCCCGCACGGCACGGCGGCGGCCTCCAGGACCTCAATCCAGCCCGATGTGGTGCGCTGCTTCATGGCGTCCGCCACAATGGCCACCAGTTCCTCGCGGTGGGCCACCCGCTGTTTGTTGTCGGCAAAGCGCGGATCCTCCGGGATGCCGCTGAGCCCGGCGATCTCGCAGAACTTGCCGAATTGGCGATTGTTGCCCACGGCCAGGATGATGTGCCCATCCGTGGTCTCGAACGCCTGATAGGGCACAATGTTCGGATGCGCATTGCCCAGGCGGCCAGGGGCGTTGCCGCTCACCAGATAGTTCGTGTTCTGGTTGGCAAGCGCCGCGATCTGGCTGTCGAGCAAGGCCATGTCAATATGGGTGCCTGCGCCGCTGCGCTCCCGGTCGATGAGCGCGGCCTGGATGGCGTTGGCGGCATAGAGCCCGGTGAAGAGATCGCTTACCGCAACCCCCACCTTCAAAGGCATGCCGTCCGCCTCGCCGGTGACGCTCATCAGGCCCGACATGCCCTGGATCATGAAGTCATAGCCGGCCCGTTTGGCATAAGGGCCATCCTGGCCAAAGCCGGTGATGGAGCAATAGACGAGGCGCGGGTTGGCGCTTGAGAGCGAGGCATAATCCAAGCCGTATTTGGCAAGGCCACCCAGCTTGAAATTCTCAATGAATACATCGGATTTGAGCGCAAGCTGGCGCACCAGGTTCTGGCCTTCCGGCTTGGCGATGTCGATGGCCACCGACTTCTTGCCCCGGTTGGCGCTGAGGAAATAGGCCGCATCGCCGTCGCTGCCGTCAGCGTTCTGAATGAAGGGCGGGCCCCAGAGGCGGGTGTCGTCGCCCTCGCCGGGGCGTTCGATCTTAATGACCTCCGCACCCAGATCTGAGAGCAGCTGGGTGGCCCAGGGACCGGCCAGGATGCGGGTCAGATCCAGCACCCGGATATGAGAGAGTGGCTTTGTCATCGCGGCATGCGGGTAGCATTGGCGCGCTGTCTTAGCAAGCAGGCTTTACGTTTCCGGCAAGATCAGCTTTTGTGCGCCTGACACTGAGCGCGAGGAGATGACGATGAGCAGCACGAAGACTGACGATTTCATGGCCATGAAGGGTGCTGGCTATTACTCCAAAGCCACCACGGGGGCGAAGGACGTGATGGACGGGGCGGTGCACCTGATCATGGAAGCGCTGGACCGGATGGATCCGGCTGACGATGGCTCCATCTTCACCATGTCGGATATGGGTTGCGCCGATGGCGGCACGTCCATCGATATGGTGCGCGATGTGCTGAGCGAGGTGCGGCGGCGCTGCCCGTCGCGGCCCATTCAGATGATCTACACGGATCTGCCGCGCAATGACTTCTCGCAGCTGTTTCAGATCGTTCATGGTCTCACCGACATCAAGAGCTACTTCAGCGATATCGAGAACCTCTATGTCTATGGCTGCGGGACCTCGTTCCATCAGATGATGCTGCCGCCCGGCTCGCTCCATATCGGCCATTCCTCCACCGCGTCCCACTACATCTCCAAGGTGCCCTGCAACATCAGCAACCATGTGCACATGGTGGGCGCTGAGGGCGAAGAGCGTGCCGCATTCGAGGCACAAGGCGCCCGGGACTGGGAGACCATGCTGCTCAACCGCACCCACGAGCTGGCGGTGGGCGGCAGGCTGGCGCTCTTCAATTTCGGCATCGACGAGGAAGGCCGCTATCTGGGGCACACCGGCGGGGTGAGCATGTTCGATACGTTCAACGAGATCCTCGATGAACTGGCGAGCGATGGCACGATCACCCGGGAGGAGTATCTGGGCACCAACTTCCCGCAATGCTACCGCACCACCGAACAGTTCACCGCGCCGCTGAATGACAGCGCGAACCCGGTCTACCAGGCCGGCCTCAGAGCCGAGCACGTGGAATCGCGGGTGGTGCGCTGTCCCTATGCGCGTGACTTTGAACGCCATGGCGATGCTGAGAAGTTCGCCCGGGAGTATATCCCCACCTTGCGCTCCTGGTCTGAGCCGTCGTTCCTCTCCGGGCTCTCAACGCAGCGTCCGGGCGCGGAACGGGCAGCGATCATGGATGCGTTCTATGGGCGTTACGAGGCGCGGGTGGCCGCGGCTCCGGAGGGTCACGGCATGGACTATGTGCACATCTACCTGGTGTGTGAGAAGGTCTGAGGCGGGCATCCGCGCCTTGCCAAAACGCCTGAGATGGCTCATTGAACAGGCGCGATTGGATCGAGTGGGAGCGACGGACGATGGCCGAGACGGTAACCTTCACCATTGACGAGGCCTTTGAGCTGGCGCTGAACGCGCTCACCGCCTGCGGCACCTCTGAGGAGAACGCGGAAAGCCTGATCGCCGGCATTCTGGGCGCGGAGCTGGACGGGATCTCCTCGCACGGCTTCATGTATCTGCCGATCTATTGCGAGCATGTGAAGTGCGGCAAGATTGACGGCAAGGCCTCTCCCTCTGTGCGCGAGATCTCGCCCAGCGCGTTCCTGGTGGACGCCAAGTCCGGGTTTGCGCATCCGGCGATCCAGGCGGGCTTTCTGGAAATGATACCGGCGGCCAAGGAGAACGGGGTCTGTGTGCTGTCAGTGACCAATTCTTACAATTGCGGCGTTCTCGGGTTCCATGTCTCCAATCTGGCCGAAGCCGGTCTTCTGGGATTGGGGTTCACCAACGCACCCGCCTCGATTGCCCCGGTGGGCGGATCAAAGCCCGTCATCGGCACCAACCCAATGGCCTGCGG
>JBCDDQ010000150.1:0-11686 GCA_039180225.1 Pseudomonadota bacterium | reverse complement strand
GGACAATGTGGAGGCCTTGCTGAAGGCCTCGCGCATGAGCGTGGCGGACATTATGCGGGTAACCTATTTCCTGACCGACAGCGCAGACCTGCCGGCACTCTCCGAGATCCGAACAGCGCGTTGGGGTTCAGACGCGCCGCCTGCCGTTACCACGCTGGTTGTCGCTGCTCTGGCGAAGCCGGGTCTGGTGGTGGAAATTGAGGTCACGGCGGCGAAGGCCTAGTGCACGGACTTTCCGGAAAATCTGCATAAATCACCACACGCTCTCCAAGGAATTTGGCGCGGCACGCGTCATAGGTTCAACATCTCAACCTTTAATGGAGCGTGTCATGTGTATCACCCGTCTCGCCAAATCCACCCTGATCACGGTTGCTGTTGCCGCGGTGCTGGCAACCTCAGCCGGCGCCGGTTCGGCCACCGCCCGCCTGGTTTCGCCCTATCACACAAACACGGTGAATGTGAGCGTCAGCTTCAACTCGCAAACCCCGCTAACGGAAACCAGCCACAAGGCCGTTGCCGCCATCCAGAAGATGGGGCGCAAGCTGATCTATAAGATGGCCCGGGAGGAATGCGAGACCTTGCGCAACACGATTGCCCAGAGTTGCCAGCTGACAAACCTCAACGTCACCACCCAGCTCCGCCACCAGCACAACCGGCCCAACAGCCTCTACATCCACGGCAGCGCACAGTTTTCGATCACGTTGAAGAAGGAGGAGGAGGTAGAGTAGCCGCTCCCGCGTCCTTGCGCCCCCGAGGACCAAATCGAGCCATCTGCTTACATCGATCTATGGGCCCGCGCGTGCGCAAGGGCGCGGGGGGTGAACTCACATAAACGCCTGGATGCCCGTCTGAGCCCGGCCGAGGATCAGCGCGTGCACATCATGGGTGCCCTCATAGGTATTTACGGTCTCCAGATTCACTAGATGGCGGATCACATGATACTCGTCCGAGATCCCGTTGCCGCCGTGCATGTCCCGGGCCAGGCGGGCAATGTCCAGCGCCTTGCCGCAGTTGTTCCGCTTCATCAGGGAGATGGATTCCGGCGCCCCGGTGCCGGCCTCCAGCGCCCGGCCAAGGGCCAGCGCGCCCTGCAGGCCAATGGCGATCTCGGTCTGCATGTCGGCCAGCTTCTTTTGCACAAGCTGATTGGCGGCCAGCGGCTTGCCGAACTGCTTGCGGTCCATGACATAATCGCGCGCCCGGTGCCAGCAATCCTCCGCTGCACCCATGGCCCCCCAGGCGATGCCGAAGCGGGCTTTGTTCAGACAGCCGAACGGTCCGCTCAGGCCCCGTGCGTTGGGAAGCAAGTTCTCCTCGGGCACCTCAACATCTTCCAGTACGATCTCGCCGGTCACTGAGGCCCTGAGCGAGAACTTGCCCTCGATCTTGGGCGTGGAGAAGCCCTTCATGCCGCGCTCAACGATGAAACCGTGAATGCCCTCATCTTCCAGCTTGGCCCACACCACCGCCACATCGGCAATCGGTGAGTTGGAGATCCACATCTTGGCCCCGTTCAGAACGAACCCGCCATCCACGCGTTTGGCCCGGGTCTTCATGCTGCCCGGGTCAGACCCTGCATCAGGTTCGGTCAGCCCAAAGCAGCCGACCCATTCACCGGTGGCCAGTTTGGGCAGATGTTTCTGCTTTTGAGCCTCAGAGCCATAGGCATTGATCGGATGCATCACCAGGGAGTTCTGCACCGAGATGGCTGAACGATACCCGGAATCCACCCGCTCGATTTCCCGGGCGATCAGGCCATAGGCCACATACCCCAGACCCGAGCCGCCATATTCGGGATCCACCATCACGCCCAAAAGACCAAGCTCGCCGCATTCGTTCATGATCTCCCGGTCGAAGGTTTCGTTGCGAAATGCCTTCTGCACGCGCGGCGCCAACTTGTCTTGGGCATAGGCGCGCACGCTATCGCGGATCATGCGCTCATCTTCAGAGAGCTGTTCGTCCAAATGCAGGGGGTCTTCCCAGTTGAAAAATGCCTTGTCCTGAAGTTTCACAGGTTGCGAGGAGGAGACGGCCGCTTCACTCATGGCGAGGGTCCTTCAAACTGAAATGTGGATGTTGCTGCCCCGTGATAGCGCGCCTTAGCGGCGATGGCTATAGGGAAACGCCGGCCGCTCTTACTTCACGTGCCCGGCTCGACGAACGCGGTGTGATCACACCACTTTAGCTGCAGCACTCAGCCGCTCCAACTTTGCCACAGCAAGCGACTTGCCGAGCAGACCCAACCCGCAGTCAGGTGCAGCCACCAGGCGTTCACGGTCGATATGATCCAGTGCCGCTCTGAGACGGTCGACAATCTCGTCCACCTCCTCAACCCGGCTCTTCGCAATGGCCACGGCCCCGAAGATCACCGTGGACCGCTCGAAGAGCTCCAGCAAGGAGAGATCATTGTAGCGGTGGGCATCTTCAATGGAGATCTGCTGAACACTGGTGCGATCCACAGCATCGGCCAAGCGGACATAACAGCTCTGATCGGCCTTATGATACTCCTCATCATCCAGATGATTGGGATAGCCACAGCACATGTGCATCACCCGCACAACGTGCGACGGCACCTTGTGGAAGCAGCGGTCAAGCGCCTCCACGCCAAACTGGAGTGCCCGGTCCACCTCGCGAGCAAACAAGGGTTCGTCCACCTGAATGTACGGGCAGCCCGCGTCCGCCAGGGCGCGGATCGCCACATTCAGATTATCAGCCAGATCGAAGGCAAGCTTCTGCGGATCCTCATAATGCGCGTTCACGGTTGTATCCATAATGGTTAGAGGACCGGGAACAGTGATTTTCACCGGATGGCTGGTGAACCCTTGTGCAATCTCGTAGTCACGCTGCAGGAACGCCACACCCTTGGCCTTGATGTCGCCCCGGATCACCGGAAGCTCTGCCTCATAAGCCCCATCGCGCAGGACGCGGGCTTCCAGGTTGTCAAAATCAAAGCCCCCCAGATGGCGGCAATGATAGTGGATGTAGTTCTCCCGGCGCTGCTCGCCGTCGGACACAATGTCGATCCCCGCGTCCACCTGCGCTTCAACGGCCTCTTGCGTGGCGCGCACGAACAAGGCCTCGGTCTGACCGTCGGCCCGGGCCATTGCGTCTGTGTAGTCGCGGGTCACCTTGCCGCCCTGGTCGGTCATACCGTGGTCAACGGAGAACCAGTCCTTGATGGGCAGATAGTCTGGCTTGGGAAAGGCTCCCAGACAGGTGGTTTGCAGGCTCATAGCGCTCACATTGGTCTCGAACTCGTCAGAGAATTTCTGTATCAGGAATGGGGCCCTCCGGCAGCAACAATCGCAACAAGGCAAGGTGATGAAATTTATCCATGTAACGGATCCCCATCTGGTGCTTCCGGGTGAGAACCTATGGGGCAACACCCCCTTTGAGCGGCTTGAGGCATGTCTTCGGGACATCAGACTTCACCATTCCGACGCCACCTTCTGCTTCATCTCCGGTGATTTAACGGACCGGGGCGAGGTGGAGGCCTACGAAGGGTTGAAGGAACGCCTTGCCGGATTTCCGCTGAAGACCGTTCTGATGCTGGGCAACCATGACAGCCGCGAAGGCTATTTTGAGGCCTTCCCGGACGCAGCCCGCGACGAACATGGATTTGCCCAGCAAGCACTCGACATCGGCACGCGGCGGTTTGTGTTTCTGGACACCTTCAGTGAACCTCTCAATTCCGCGGGATGGTATTGCGCCGATCGCCAGGCCTGGCTGCGCGCGCAGTTGGAGACTGCACCGGGCGAGATATTCATCGCCATGCACCATCCACCCTTTGACATCGACATCAGTTACATGGACCGCATCAAGCTGGAACAGCATGAGGCGTTCGCCGACATCCTGGCCGCACACCCAAATGTCCGCCACATCTTCTTTGGTCATGTTCACCGGGCCGTGTTTGGCTCCTGGCGCGGAATTGCCTACTCGGCGCTGCCGGGTCTGAACCATCAAGTGCCCTTGGTGCGCGAAAGTGTGGGCAGCCCATATTCCGATGAGCCGCCCATGTACGGCGTTGTTACGTTAAAAGAAGATCAGGTGCTGGTGCATTACGATGCCTTTTGGGATCGCAAAGACCTTGCAGATCCCCCGAGGCCCAAATAGCCTTGGTCCAACCCCTGGCGCCGCACGCCTTCATAATGGGTATATTTGTTGTTGAATTCCGGCATTAAGTTGCCGAATTGTGGTGAAAGGTTAGGCACAGGCCTGTATGCGGCACATAAACAAAAGCGAAAAACCACGCGAACACGTGCTAAACTTGAGCCGTGATCGTGTATTATTGGGGCCACTATGAGCGATCGGACCACTGACCACCAAAAGACCGAGGTCGCTGCGGCCTGGGCCGTACACGCGTTTACCGCGTCCGGCGCCGTGCTTGGATTCCTGGCGCTGGTGGCCATTCTGGAGGGCGACAAGATCGCTGCCTTCATGTGGCTGGGTCTTGCACTGTTCGTGGACGGGATTGACGGCACACTGGCGCGCAGGGTGCGGGTGAGCGAGCTCACCCCCAAGGTGGATGGCGCCACTTTGGACAATGTGATCGACTACTTCACCTACGTGGTTGTGCCGGCCATGATGATCTATTGGTTCAACCTGGTGCCGGCGGGCTGGGAGGTGTATTCGGCCGCCTGTGTCATGGCGGTGTCCTGCTACACCTTCGCCAACCTGGACATGAAAACCGCCGACTATTATTTCTCAGGCTTCCCGGCGCTCTGGAACCTAGTGGTGCTCTATTTTCATGTGCTGCAGAGCGATCCTTGGATCAACCTTGGGGTGATCGGCATCTGCGCGGTGATGACCTTCATACCCGTCAAGTTCGTTCACCCGCTGAGAGTACGCAAGCTGCGCAAGATCACCATCCCCATGACCGTGTTGTGGGCGGCAACATCCTTGCGTCTGGTGTTGATCCATCCCTCCACTAAGGCCGTTGAGGCGTCGCCCCTCATCTTCTGGCTCTGGGTGGGCTCGTCTGTCTACTTCGCGGTGATCTGTGTATGGCGCTCCATTCATCCTGAACCGGATGATTGACCGATCAAGTCCAAGAAAGCCTCTGCAAAATCCCGGAGCTTGGCTGCGCCCACGCCATTGACCTCTGCAAATTCCGATTTGTTGACGGGCTGTCTGACGGCCATGTCGATCAATGCCCTATCTGGAAAGATCACAAAAGCCGGCACCTCGCGCTCCTTGGCGAGCTTCAGACGCAGAGCCTTCAGCTCCCCGAGCAATTCCCGTTGAGCCGGCAGCAGGTCGGCCACAGGTGCGCCACCCCGGCGCTGGACCTTCGCGGCCTTGGCGCGGATGAGACTGTCCGCCCTGTAGGAAAACGCCTCGTCGCCCTTAAGCAGCCGCGCACCTTTTTCCGTGAGCGCAAGTCCGCCAAAATCCTTCACATCCAGTTTGAGAAAACCGGACGCCACCAGTTGGCGCAGCATGGATTGCCACTCTGCCTTCTTGCGGTCAGCGCCAACGCCATAGGTGGGCAGTTTGTTGTGGCCAGACGTAAAGATCTTTTCCGTCTCCGCTCCGCGCAGGATATCGATGATATGCGCCGCCCCAAATCTCTGTCCCGTGCGATACACCGCCGACAGAGCCTTTTGCGCCTCCTCTGTACCGTCGCGCATCTCCGGCGGCGCCAGGCACATATCGCAATTGCCGCAAGGCTCAGAGGCCTCTCCGAAGTAGGCGAGCAGCGCCACCCGCCGGCAGGTGGGACTTTCGCAATAGGCCACCAGCGTATCCAGCCGTTTGTGCTCACGGCGCTTGTGTTCGGTGCCGGTCTCCGCCTCCTCGATGAACCGGCGGCGCGAAGCGATGTCGCCCAGGCCATAGAGCATATGGGCTTCCGCCGGCGCTCCATCACGCCCGGCCCTCCCAAATTCCTGATAGTAGGCTTCAATGCTGCCAGGAAGATCCGTATGCACCACATAGCGCACATCGGCCTTGTCGATCCCCATTCCGAAGGCGATGGTGGCGGTGATCACAAGGCCAGGTTCGGTCATGAACCTGTTCTGGTGATGCTCGCGAACGTGCTTGTCCATACCCGCATGATAGGCCAGCGCAGGAATGCCCGCTGCGTTTAGAACCTCCGCGGCGTCTTCGGTCTTTTTGCGCGAGAGGCAATAGACGATGCCGCTGACACCGGGATGCTTGGAGACCACACCCAGCATCTGTGCCTTCCAGTTGGACTTCATCTCAACGGTCAGTTTGATGTTGGGCCGATCGAACCCAAGCACGACCGTCTTGGCGTTCCTGGAAAACAAGCGCTCCACAATATCTGAGCGTGTGACTTCATCGGCCGTCGCGGTGAGCGCCACCAGAGGGACACCCGGAAACGTTTGAGACAAGGTGCCCAGCAGCTCATACTCCGGGCGGAAGGCCGGACCCCATTGGGAAATACAGTGCGCCTCATCCACCGCAATCAACCGCACATCCAGCTTCGACAGCGCCGCCAGCATGCGCTCTGTCATCAGGCGCTCCGGCGACAGATAAAGCAGCTGAACCTCTCCGGCCTCCACCTTGCGCCAAGCGGCCACGTTATCGGCCCGCTCACGCGAAGAGTTTATGGTCTCCGCCGCAACTCCGGCCAGCTGCAGCGCAGCCACCTGATCTTGCATCAAAGCAACCAGGGGCGAGACAACAATCGTCAAACCGCCCAACACCAGAGCGGGCACCTGGTAGCATAGAGATTTACCGGCTCCAGTCGGCATAATGGTCAATACATTCTCGCCGGACAGCAGGGCGTCGATCACCCCTTCTTGTCCTTCCCGGAAGTGATCGAAGCCGAAGACCTCTTTCAGAACTTGATGTTTGGCACCCAACATTCTTGTTTGTCGCCCGCTCTTGTGTCACCACGGTGTTTAAGTCTTGCCTGCCCGCCTGGGCTCAGAGGCGCAACCATCCAAAATTGGACGGAACCAGCTAGATGGACCCGAATATGATTCCAAGCAACAGGCTCCCGGGCCTTGCCCAGCACCCCCGTGTAAAACTCGGTCATCACCCGACGCCCATTGATGAACTTCCCCGCCTGGGCAAAGAGCTGGGCATCACGCTGTGGGCCAAGCGGGATGATTGCAACGGCCTCGCCTTTGGCGGCAACAAGGTGCGCCAGCTTGAATATTATCTCGGCCCCGCCGCTGAGGCCGGCGCCGATACCATGCTGATCACCGGCGCCCTGCAGTCAAACTTTGTGCGCCTCGCCGTGGCGTCGGCCAATAAGCTCGGCATGCACTCTGAAGTGCAACTGGAGGAGCGCGTGCCGGACACAGATCCGCTCTACCGCAGCTCCGGCAATATCCTGCTCGACCAGTTGTTGGGGGCAACCATTCACTATTTTCCGGAAGGCGAAAACGAGGCGGCGGCAGACGCCTCCCTGGATGCCCATGCAGATCGCTTGCGCCAAGACGGCCGCAAGCCCCATGTGATTCATCTGGGCATTGACCATCCGCCCATCGGGGCCATGGGGTATGCCGCGGCCGCGGCTGAGTGCTTGGACCAGCTGGAGGCCGTGGGCCAAATGCCGGATGTGGTGGTGATCCCATCCGGCAGTGCAATCACCCATTGCGGCTTCCTGGCCGGCACACGGGTGGCCGGCTGGAATGTGCCCATTCTGGGCGTCTGCGTGCGCCGCGGCGCTGACACCCAGCACGGCCGGGTTGCCCGGCGGACCCGTGAAGCTGTGCAGATGCTTAAGGCAGATGTGGAGATTTCCGATGACGATGTGATCGTCACTGACGCCGTCCTCGCGCCCGGCTATGGGCGCATGAACGAGGCGGTGGCCGAGGCGATCCGGCTGGCGGCTCAGCGGGAGGCCTTGATGCTGGATCCGGTGTACACCGGCCGCACCATGGCAGGCCTCATCCATATGGTACGCAGCGGTGAAATCAAGCCTGGGGCCAAGGTGCTCTTCATCCATACCGGCGGTGGCCCAGCCCTGTTTGCCTACCAAGACAAAATGGCGGCCAACCTGGCTGAGCTCAGCAGCGTATCGCAGCATTAATTCGAAAATACTAGAAATATAGTTGACTGCTGAAACCAGGTGCGTTACAAGGGGCGTCATGAACACGCAAGAAGCAGCAAAGAGCCTGGAAAAACTCGGTCACCCCAACCGGCTGGAAATCGTCCAGCTGCTGGTTCAGGCCGGGCCTGAGGGATTGCCTGTGGGCGCCCTTCAGGAGCATCTGGGCATCCCGGCCTCAACCCTGTCGCACCACGTGTCCCAGCTGGTGAGCGGCGGGCTGATCGAGCAAACCCGCAACGGACGGGTTTTGAGCTGCACACCAAACTTCGACCGCATCCACGCCCTGGTGGAACTGCTGACTGAAAACTGCTGCTCCGGCGTTACCATCAAACCCAAGAGCGAGGCAGCCTGAACGGCAAAAATTTTTGGCCCGACAATTCGACATTTCTAGGATAATAGCCATGAACCAACTTATCGGAACGCTCACCAATCCCAGCTCCTGGGACAAGATTTCAAGTTTCGTCACCGATAAGGTGGTTATCGCGCTCGTTGTGTTTGCCGTGGCGCTGGGTCTCTACGATCCGCCCCAGCTGCTCTCCAGCGCTTCCAAGACTCTGGACAGCATCATCTACATTGCACCGTTTTTTGCCCTGGCGATCGGCTTTGCCGGCTATGCAAAAGCGAGTGGTCTTGATGGTCTCATCGCAAAGGCCTTTTCGGGCAACCTGGCGGTCACTGTATTTGCAGCCGCGTTTGTGGGCGCTCTCTCTCCGTTTTGTTCCTGCGGCGTGATCCCGCTGATCGCAGCGCTGCTCGCCGCCGGTGTGCCCTTGCCAGCCGTGATGGCCTTTTGGATCGCCTCGCCGATTATGGACCCGGAGATGTTCATTCTGACCGCTGCCGGCATTGGCCTTGAGTTCACGATTGCCAAGACAATTGCCGCCGTCGCCCTCGGCCTGTTCGCCGGCTTTGTCACCATGGGCGTGCAAAAGGCGGGCTACCTGCAAAACCCGCTCACCGGCCCAGCCGCCTGCAACACGTGCGGAGGCAGCAAAACCGAAGAAGTGACATGGGCCATCTGGCAAGACAGCAGCCGTCTGCGCGTCCTCTTTGAGGAGTTCAAGTCCACCGGCTGGTTCTTGGGCAAATGGCTGACGCTCGCCTTCTTCCTGGAAAGCCTGATGGTGGCCTATGTGCCGTCCGACTGGATTGCCGCTGCGGTTGGCCCGGGCAACCTGTTCGCCGTGCCGCTCGCCGCCTTGATCGGCATGCCGTCCTACCTGAACGGCTATGCGGCCATTCCCCTGGTGGCCGGCCTGATGAAACTCGGCATGACCCCCGCTGCCGGTCTTGCCTTCATGACCGCGGGAGCCGTGTCCTCAGTTCCTGCAGCCATCGCCGTCTATGCTCTTGTTCGCAAACCTGTATTCATGCTCTACATCTTGCTCGGCGTAACCGGATCCATGATCACCGGTTACCTCTATCTCCTAGCAGGAACCACGAGCTGAGCAGTATGGACGCAAGACCTGACGAAACAATACGCAACCACTTTCTGAATTGGCAGTGCCGGCTGCGCCAGATCGCCATGCGGCAGGATGGCGGCCGGCCTGCGCCTGGGATGCGCCCACAACTGCTCCTTAACGGCGGCGAGGTCCTGAGCCCTGGGGTCATCATCGTAATGGTTCCGCGGGAGCCTGAAGAAAGTACAGACTTCTTCCGCTTCCAGTGCCAGAAGACCCATGACCCCGCTCAGGTATACGAAAAGGGCCTACAATTTCTGCAAGGCACCCATTTTCAACAGGCCCGCACCTTCAATGATGAACTGACGGCGCTGTTTGAAAACGGCTCGAAAGTGGCGGAAACCCTTGTGAAAGAAGGTGAATGCCTGCTCTCCTTTGAGCAGTTCTCCCAGCGCTACAAAATGTTCTGCGCTGTTCGGAAGTTCGAGCAGGATGATCCCGAGTGGCAGGCAACCTATTGGCACAACAGGCTTTTTAACCCATCACTCGCATCGGATGCGCAGATCTTGGGCTTCAAGCCAGACTGGAGTTCCGCCCAGGCCGATCCTGACCCGCGCTAGTTGAGGTGATTGCAATCTTAGATAGCTAAACCAAAAGCTGCATATATGCAGTGGATACCGGCGTTATTGCCGGTTGCCACCAAACCTCTTCAAGCTAAAAAGTGGCAATAGATCGGTTCGCTGATCATTGCTTCGTTTCTTTCAGGCATGCGCTCTCCAGGGGGCTGGCGCTTGCGGTTGCCACGGGGTTGTTTCAGGCTCTGAGAGAGGCGGAGTTACGTTGTGTAGCAACAGTTAAGCTAGTGGTGACAACATGTTTACTCCCAATCAGAGCAAAGCCGCCCGTGCGCTTTTGTCATGGTCTCAGACCGACTTGGCAGACGCTGCGGGTTTGGGACTGAGCACAATAAAAGACTACGAATCTGGCCGTAGAAAGCCGCATAACCGAAACCTGTCGAAGATCGACAGTGCATTTACCGCGCGGGGCATTGAGTTCCTCAGCGACCAGGACGGAAGCCAGGGCGTAAGACTGTGCGCCTGATCGAATAGACAGCTCTTGGCGGGCGCTCATGGGGCGCCCGTCGAGGACTGTGCGGTCCGGGATCAGCTAGTTCTTGGCCACGCTTGCGCATGCCGTTAGTGTATCCGGCAATGACGCAAGACCAAATTATTCTGTTCGCCCTTTTGGGGACTATCTTCGGCTTCCTGATTTGGGGCCGATTTCGCTATGACCTGATCGCCTTCAGCGCGCTTGCTGTGGCGCTCGTTGTCGGCGTGGTGCCCAAGGAGGCCGCCTTTTCCGGTTTCGGCCATCCGGCGACCGTGATCATTGCTCTCGTACTGATCGTCTCACGCGGGTTGTTCGCCTCCGGGGCTATTGAACTCATTACCCGTCATCTGGTCTCTTCCGGGCGCTCGCTGGCGGCCCATATTGGCATTATGTCGACCTTGTCGGCCGCGCTCTCCGCCGTGATGAACAACGTGGCAGCGCTGGCGCTCCTCATGCCGGTGGATATGCAGGCCGCGAACCGGGCCAAGCGCTCGCCCGCTCTCACGCTTATGCCCTTGTCTTTTGCCTCCATTCTCGGCGGCATGATCACGCTGATCGGCACGCCGCCCAACATCGTCATTGCGCAGTTCCGCGAAACCGCCCTGGGCGAGCCCTACAGCATGTTTGACTTTGCGCCGGTGGGCGCCGCAATTGCCCTCATCGGGGTCATCTACATTGCTCTGATCGGCTGGCGGCTCATTCCCGATGAGCGCACAAAGCACAACACGGCTTCGGAGCTCACCGATCTGGAAGGCTATGTGGCCGAAGCCACGGTGCCGGAGAACTCCAAGAGTATAGGCAAATTTGTCCGCGACCTTCACACAGCTGCAGAAGAGAATGACGTCCAGATCTTGGGGCTCGTGCGGCGGGGCAAGCGCCTGCCCGGCTTTGCCCGCAACGAAGAGATCCGCAAAGGCGACATTCTGGTCCTGGAAGCGGGGCCGGACGCGATTGAAGCCTTTGTGGGCGCCGCCGGCCTGCAATATGCGGGCGGGCAAAAACATGCCGGCGCCCTCGCCGGCACCTTGTCCATGACCGAGGTCGTGGTGCCCGACAATTCCCGCATCGCCGGACGCTCCGCAATGGATGTGCGCCTGCTCTACCGCCACGATGTCACCCTGCTGGGGATCTCCCGTCAGGGGCGACGGTT
>JBCDDQ010000149.1:0-11689 GCA_039180225.1 Pseudomonadota bacterium | reverse complement strand
ATCGCGATTACAGGTGGGACCGGTTTTGTGGGACGCCACCTTGTGAAGCGCCTGGTGGCAGAAGGCCTCAGAGTGCGGCTCCTGGTGCGCTCCAAGTCTGCCGCCAAAAGGCTCTCAGCTGAACTCGGCGTTGAAACGGCCCACGGCGATCTCGACAACCTTCAAGCTTTGCGCGAACTGACCGCCGGAGCCGACACGGTGATCCACCTGGCGAGCAAGATTGCCGCCAAAGACCGCGCCGAGTTTGATGCGGTGAATGTGGACGGCACGCGCAATGTGGCGGCCGCAGCCCAGGCCGCCAAGGTTGGCCAGTTTATCTTCATTTCCTCGCTTGCAGCGCGCGAAGCTCACTTGTCCGGCTATGCGGCCAGCAAGAACCAGGCAGAACATGAGCTCACCCAGCTGACCAAGTATGGCACCATGCCCTGGGTGATCCTGCGCCCGCCGGCTGTTTACGGGCCGGGCGATAAGGCAACCTTGCCCCTGCTGCAGGCTTTGACCCAGAAATACGCCCTTTTACCCGGCCGTGCGGAAGCCCGCTTCTCGCTGATCTACGTGGAAGATCTGGTGGATGCCATCATTGCCCTGATCGGTGATGAGGAGACCCGGGGCCAGACCATTGAGCTGGATGACGGCAAAGAGGGCGGCTATGACTGGCCGGGTCTCGCCAAGATTGCCGGCGAAGTGGGCGGTCAGCAGGTGCGCCCCGTTTTCGTGCCGCGCACCGTGTTGACGGCTGCGGCCGGGGCCATTGAATTCGGCGCGAAAATGGTGGACAAGACCCCTCCCCTGGCGCGCGGCAAGGTGCAGGAGCTGTACCATCCGAACTGGGTCTGTGAGAACAAAAAGCTGCAGACCGCGGGCACCTGGGCCCCGAAGACACGGTTTTCAGAAGGCTTCAAGAAAACCGTGGACTGGTATCGCTCTGAGGGCTGGCTCTGAAGCCTGGCACCAGCCCGTTTTTGGATTTAGACACTGATGGATGCTTCCGACCAAAGCATGTTCGATGAGATCGTGGCGTTGCTGCAACCCTTCAACGCCGACAATATCGAGCTTAAGCCGGAGACCGATATCTCCGCCGACCTGAAGATCGATTCGGTGGCCGTGATGGATTTCGTCATGGAAGTCGAGGACAAGTTCGACATCGACATTCCGTTGAATGTCCTCTCCGACACCAGAACCATTTCCGACCTCATGGGGGTCGTTAAAGAGCGCTCAGGCGCATAGAGCGATATTAGGAGCAGCCTTTTATGGCCAGTAAACTGCTTTCCAAGCACCAAGCCCTTGCTGAACGCTTTCAGCGCATGAAGTCCATGGGCGCCATTGCCGTGGGCCCCACCAACGACCGGATCCTCTCGCCCACCCGCGCCATCATCAATGGCCGGGAAACCATTCTGGCCGGCACCAACAACTATATGGGCATCACCTTTGAAGAAGACTGTATCGAGGCGGGCAAGACGGCGCTGGACGCGTTTGGTACCGGCACCACCGGGTCGCGCATCGCCAACGGCTCCTATTCGCTGCACAAGGAGTTGGAGACCGAGTTGGCCAAAATGCTCAACCGGGAGCATTGCATCGTCTTCACCACCGGTTACCAGGCCAACCTCGGCATGATCGCCGGCCTGGCGGGCCCGCGGGACACGGTGTTTCTGGACGCTGATTCTCATTCTTCCATCTATGACGGCTGCACCCTGTCGGGCGCCAAGCTGGTGCGTTTCCGCCACAATGATGCAGCCGATTTGGACAAGCGCCTGTCACGTATGGAAGATGATGGCGGCGGCCGTCTGGTGGTGGTTGAAGGGATCTACTCCATGCTCGGCGACCGGGCACCGCTGGATGAGTTTGTTGAGGTCAAGAAGAAGCACGGCATTGAACTGCTGGTGGATGAGGCCCATTCCTTCGGCGTTTTGGGGCCCAATGGCCGCGGCTTGGCCGATGAGGCCGGGTTCCATGATGAAGTGGACTATGTGGTCGGCACCTTCTCTAAGAGCGTCGGAGCGATCGGCGGATTTGGCGCCGGCAACGATCCCATGTTCGAGATGATCCGGTATGCCTCGCGGCCTTACATGTTCACCGCCTCGCCCTCCCCGGCGTCGGTGGCCACATCCATTGCCGCGATAAAGCGCCTGCAGGCCGAGCCGGAGCGGCGTGAGCGGCTGCAGAAAAATTCAACCCGGCTCTATAATGGGTTCTCGGACCTTGGCCTGCAGCTTGGCTGCAATGTGGTGAGCCCGGTGATTGCCGTGACCTGCCCGGACGAGCCCTTCACCATCGCCATGTGGAACGCATTGATGGAAGCGGGTGTTTATGTGAACATCGCCGTTCCGCCCGGCACGCCGAACAAGACGTGCCTGCTGCGCTGTTCAGTGTCTGCTGCACACACGGATGAAGATATTGACCGGATCATTGAGCTGTTCGGCGAGGTTGTGGCCACCGGCGTGCATCTGGCGAAGGCAGGGTGAGCGGAAAATTTGCCACTAAATGGTCAAAACTACCAAACGAACCCAATTTCGCGTAAGCATCTGAACGCGCAGACATATTCGGGCTATTTGGCCTTGATGGGTGACTTTTAAGTGGCACCACAGTTTTCGCTCACTTAAACGCCCCTTTCAGATAGAGCCGCGGCATCAGCCAGACCGATGCCAAGATCGGATGCCGGCGTTCAAAGTCCGACAGCTGCACCGCCACTCCTGAATGACGCTCGATCTTCCAGGCCAGATAGTCTGCCCCGCCCTGGAACGTGAAGGCCGCCTTGATCAACCTAACAACCGAGAGCACTTTGCCTTTCAGCCGGCGCCGCTTCCACGCGGCCCGGCCCTTGGCCCAGTGGCGGTCGCTCAAGCGTGCCAGGGCAGCGGGCAAGTCATCGCCCACCACGGCCCGTGCCGTCTCGTCGTACCACTCGGGAGCCGTGGACATGATATGCCGGGCCCTGTCCTCGCTCTCTGAGCGCAGCTCGGTGCCATAGGTGGCCTTTAGCGCGGTGAGCCACAGGTCCTGATGCTCGCTCTCGCCTTCCGCCAAAGGCAGGGCCGAGCGCAACATGGTGACGATCGCGGTCTCAACCGCGCCCCTCACGCGCTCCTCATAGCCTTCTTGAGCCCACAGGAGCACACTTGGCTGGGCGAACCTCGCCCAGAAGTAGGGGTTCAGAGTTGAGGGAGATACCCAGCGTTCATACTGGCTGAGCGGCAGCACAGCGTATTTGGAGCGCAGCACCTGTCCCTCATGCGCGCACTCAGCGTAATACACGTTGGGCGGCGCCAAGCGGCAGCCCAGCCGCGACAGCGGATTGCTGCTGACCGGCGCGCCATCGCTCATCAGGACATAGAAATCGGCCAACCCTTCCGCCGGGGAGACATCGCGCAGGCACGAGCCATAGCCCAGAACGGCCGCCACCATCTGGCCCGGATCGCCGCCCGTCCTCTTGGCCGCTTCGGCGCGCACGGTGCCGGCAATGGCCTCCACCTGCCGGCTGGCAGGCAGCGCCAATTGCCGCTCCACAAGACTGCGGAGCGCCTTTGGATCTTCAGCATGTTGACGGCCCATCATGAGTTACGGGCAAAGATAGGTGAACTCGGTGCCAAGCTCCAGCCTCAACGGTTCATCGGCCGGGGCCTGGAAGAACTCCCCATCCACCACATAGCCCTCAGTACCGCCCACCTGAGCGGTCTGAATGGAGCGGCTCTGGCAGGAAGCCGGCAGGTTGCGGTTCGGCAGTCCATACATCAATGGCAGCACGTTGCGCAGCACGTTGGGCGGCGGATACGCAATGGTGAGCGCCTTCATCTGGCTTGTGTCGGGTGCCCAATAGGGATGGCATCTGAGCACCAGCTTCTCCAGGGTGGATGCCATGAAGAGCAAGAGCGGCCCCTCAGCCATGGTCTGCCCATCCGCTTCAACATGCAAGGCATGGGCTTTGACGATCCCGGTTTCCGCGCCGGAAAACAGATAGCGGCCCATAAGCGTAACGAGCGTAGCCAGAGGGGCCAGCTCGCCGCGGATATTGTTGTTGTTCATGGCAGACTGGGTGAATTCCACAGCCCCCCTGATGGAGCCGCAGCCCACGAACATGCCATGCAAGGGCCCGCGCCCGGCCGGATTTACGACCCGCACGGTGTGGCGGGTTTTATGGAGTGCCGGATTGGCAAGCGCTTCAGAGCTCTCTGCCAAATCGGCAATGGCAGCCCGGTTGCCCGGCCGGCACCCTAAGGTGGTGGCGGTCATGTTGGTGGTGCCGTGGGGTAAAACGGCGAGCGTCGGCAGCCGCTCAAAGATCTGGTTTTCTGCCAGCAGGGTCTGGATGGCCTGCACCGTGCCGTCGCCGCTGGAGATGAATAAGGTGGTGACACCCTTGGTGGCGAATCCCTCAAGGATGCCGGCCAGATCGTTGAAATTCTCCAAGCTCTCCAGCAAGATGCCGCTGCGCTTGGACACTTCATCAGCCAAGCGACGACCGCGCTTGCCGGCAGAGCTGGAGCGCGGATTGATGATGATGCCAGCGGTCATGACGACGTGGTGGTGTCCATGGGTTTGGTCATCCAGGAGGTCAGCTTACCTTCCCTGGACTTAACAATCAGCGCATGAACCAGTTGAATTCCGTGCAGCACCAGACAGATGATCGTCCACCAGGCCACCCATTCCAGCGCCAAATCGGGGCGGCCCAGGAGCAGCGTGACCAGCGTGAGGATCACCAGGTTGGGATTGCGCCGCGCGGTGATCAGGCGGAAGAGCGTATCTATAGGCCGCCAAATGTGGATCTCAAGGCCCAAAACCTTGATCGCGATGCCTTCCATGATGCGCTGGAGAATGTAGCCGCCAACCAGGGCGCTCATCATGAAAGTGAACATCTCAGAAGACCAGCCAAGTCCGGCCGCGCCGAGCCCCAAGGCCCAGGCGGCATACCAGAAGGGCGGATGGATCAGGTCGATGCCGTGATCGAACACATCACCCCATTTTGAGGAGGTCAGGGTGGTGCGCGCCAATTTGCCGTCCACCGTGTCGAGGAAGGTCATCATCCAGGCCGCCACCAGGCCTGCCAGAAACTGACCTTCCCAAAACAGCCAGAACGCCAGCACCACACATACCGCGCTGAGCGCCGTCACGATGTTCGGCGTGATGGATGTGGGCGCAAGGGCCCGGGTGACGTAGAAGGCGGGCCTTGGCCAGAGATACTTGGTGACCAGGTCCGTGGCGCCCTTATAGGTGCCCATGAACATGCGCCACTCGGTTTCCTCCCGGGTGTCCGGAGAAATCGCGCGGGCATAAGGCACTTCGCGCTTGCGCAGCTTACCCCAGAACGTGGCGCTGAGCTCGGACGGGCGGCGCGCGATCAGATTGAGCGAGGCCGGCAGACCCTCACCCGCCCGCATGGCTTCAGAGGCCTCCAACGCGGCCTCAGAGCGCGTGTGGACAGACATGGGCGAGGTGTCGCTGGCCACATCGCTGAGCAAGGCGAATTCGGGCCGCTTGGCGATAACCGGCACCAAGGGCGGATCAATGACACAATCTTCGCGCAGCAGAATGACCGGCCCGTTATGGTTCGCCAGCTCTTCGAGCGCAATAATCTCGGTGATGCCTTCCTTCGCGAATTGTGTGACCAGCCGTTCGCGCGGGCTCATGCCCCACATGCGCACCGGGTCGCTCTCAGCCTTCAGGAAGCATAAGACCGGGTCAGTGCGGAACGCGCTGCGGACCACGGGCTCTGCCGTGCCGGCTTTCTTGTCTTTTTTGGTCAGCTCTTTGGTCACGCGGTACTGCTGGCCCTCGGCCACCCTAGGATCGGTTACTGGGAAAGATTGGAGAACTAAAGGCTTTCTTGGCTGATTGCAATCGCCGTTGCAGCAGCCCCAAACACCATCATGGGCATCCAAGCGGCCATCCACGGCGGGACAAGGCCCAATTCGCCCATTGTGAGCGAAACCCCCTCAAAAATGAAGTAGGCGAACCCCAGCCCCACACCGATGGCAAAGAACATCCCAAGCCCTCCGCCGCGGCGGAATCGGACCGATAACGGCACTGCGATCAGCACCATAAGGAAAGAGACAAAGAACAGGGTGATGCGCTTTTGTTGCCAGGTGGAATAGACATGGGTGGGGCGGATGCCAAAACCTGAGTTGGAGATGAAATATTGCAGATCCGCGCTGCTCATCTCTTCAGGGTCGCCAGAACGGGTCCCTGCGGCGGCCGGGCGCAAGAGGCCCGAATAGATCATGCGGTTCACTCGGCTGGGCGGCAAGTTCTCGCGGTAGTAGATCACCACATCGGTAAGCTCCCAGCGGCCTTGCACCTGCGCGGCGGATTTGGCGATGATCTGTTCGGTGAGAATTCCCGCCGCATCGCGCCGGAAAATGGTCACCTCTGACAACTCGGTGGCTTGGGGATTGCTCCGGACGGCGCGCAATATGTCGTTGCCGGATCTCAGCCATATGGGATCTTGTTCGCCGACTTTGAGTTTTTTGCCCGAATAATCGCCAATGCCCCACTGATGCAGTGTGGGCGCTGCGCCGGGCACGGCTTGGTCATCAATGAGGAAGTGGAAAACACCAATGGCCAGCGCCACGGGCGCAATGATGAGAATCAGGCGCAGCTGGGAGACCCCGGTGTTCCAGATCGCAACCAACTCAGAGCGGTGGCTGAGCTCGGTCAACATCAAAAGGAGCGCGAGCAAGGTGGCGATGCCCACAAAGGCCGAGGTGACGCCAGGCAACCGCAACAGGGCATACTTGAAGACGGAACTGAGCTCATCATTGTGCAGCGCCAGAACGTCCGGCGCATAGGTGACCACATCAAGGGTGAGCACAAAGATGGAAATGCCGGCCAGGATTAGCGCGAACCGGGACGCCACCATGCGCGTCAGCATCATGCTCAAGGTCCAGGTCATGCGGCCTCAAACCTCCTGCGCACGGACGTCTTGGCGCGTTCGATCTGGTCGATCAGCCAATCCAGTGTGGGCTCCAGTCTGGCCGGCTTCAAAGTGAAGCAGGCGTTGTAGAAGTGCCAGACGGCAAAGGTGGCCAAAGCGACAAAGGGCAGCCAAATTGCAATCCACGGCGAGGCCTTGCCGAGAAACACCGCCAATGCACCCTGCTCCAAGATCTCATGGTAAACCACCAGCAAAATCACAGCGAGGGCGAAGCGGTAGGCCCGGTGGCCCCGCCGTCGGCCAATGGCAAACGGCACCGCCAGGATGGGTAGGATCATGATGGAGAGGACCGTGACCACGCGTTTGTGAAACTCCCCGCGCATCTCGGTCAAGGAGGTCTTCTCAGGAGGCTTGTCTTGGAACTTGATCAGCTCCAGCAATGAGAGTTCGCGATGGTCGATCCCGCGCACCCTGAACTGCGTCCCCACAACGCGGCCGATCGGCGTATCCACATTGTTGAACTCACCCACAACGTGAGGCGGCAGCGGCGCGTTGTTGAAATCGGCTTCCACAACACCGTCAATTCTCAGCCTGTGGCCTTCTCTGAGCCGCAAAATCGGCCGAGGATCGCCCTGATGCTCCACCAAAGCCCCGCCCGTGGAGGTTAGGGTGAGGCTTCCTCCGGTCTCTTTGTCTTCAAACAGAAAGATCCGTTCGAACTGATTGTTTTTACGGGACAATTTATCGAGGATGAAGGTTCGCGTACCGGCCTGCATGAAGACGCCGGCTTCGGCCAGGAAGAAAATCTCTACATTCTGCACCGAGTGGACGATCGCTCTGAAAGCGTAGCGCGCCTGCGGCTGGACCCAGCCCACAATCAACAGAGCGAGGAGTGTGAAGAACCCTGCGATGATCATCACCGGCCTTACCAATTGGTGCAGGCCGATGCCGGTGGCCATAAAAGCATCCAACTCGCTGTTCTTGGACAGGGAGTTAAAGCCGAACAAAAGGCCCAGGAACAGGGCGGCCGGGAGAGCCAGCCCCAGATAGTGCGGCACCAGGTAAGCCAGCATCTCAAACACGATGCCGAGGGAGTTCTTTTTGCCCAACGTGATGTCAAGCAATCTCACCAGACGGTCTGCCAACAGCACCATCAGGCCGATGGCGATGGCCGACAATAGCGGCTTGGCAATCGTCTTGGCGATGTATCTTCCCGAAACGTTCAAAGCACTAACCAGTCCAAACGGCTTTCAAGGCCGCCAACAGTTTATCGCGCAAGTCTCCATCCGCAGTCACAGAGCTGGAGAGATCCGGTACGGCGGGCCAGCCGGCATCAGGAAAGGACACGCCTTCAAAGCTCTGCGTTTCGCTGTAACGCGGGATCACATGCATATGCACATTGGGATCCACCATCATCAGCATCAGGTAATTGAGCTTCTGATAGGGGCGGAAGGCTTGAAGGGAGGTTTCAATCTGACGGGTTGCCACGGCCAGTTCCGCAAAAGCCGGCTGGCTGACGTGAGAGAACGCCTCCACGTCCTCTTTGCAGACCAGAACCAGGGCACCCAGCGTGGCTTGCTGGGTGCGCAGCAGAATGCACCAATGATCGAGTTCCTTCACAAGGCTGTCCGGATACCCGAACTTCTCCATGGTCTGGTTCATTGCAAGGATGGCCTTCTCAAAAACAGCTGCATGGCCGTGTTAAGTCAATCAAACGTGACCGCAACGTGGCGAAGCTCGGCAAATTGATCTGCATTTGAGCTCATCCCTCTGATCTGCACATCGCACCGCCAGGCCCCTTCGTCGCGGCGGATGTGGTAGAGATTCCAAGCAGCTGCCGGCTTATGCCTGGTTTCTCGCGCCGATGCGGAGGGTACGCCAAAAACGTGCGCAGTGCCATGGGTGGTTTTCAGTTGCTCATGCATGTGCCGGTGATTGTGCCCATGCAACACCAGCTCGGCGCCTTCAGCAATCAGAATGTCGCGCAGATCGCCCGCGTTCCATAAGGCTTTGCGCCACTTGGCCTGACCGGGCAACGGCGGATGATGGATCAGAACCGTGCGGAAAAATCCCTGCTGTCGCAGGCGCGGCAGAAGCGCCTTAAGGGTGCTCAATTGCTGGTCGTTCACCCGGCCCCCTGCGGCAAACCAGGCGCTGGGAACCGAAGACGACAAGGCAATCAGGGCCACGTTCTTGCGCACCCGCACATAGGGAAAGCCATCGTGAGATACGCCTTCGGGCACGGCGTACTCGCCTTGCATATTCTGCTGCCAGCGCCCGGTCCCCTCCCCGTGGGCAACTTTCACATAGGCATCGTGATTGCCCGGTATTACCGCAACGCTGTCCGCAGGGCCAAGGCTGGCAAGCCACTCACCCGCGGCAACAAACTCAGCCGGTAAAGCAATGTTGGTGAGATCGCCGGTCACGGCGATTTGGTCGGGCGCAAATGCCCGCATGTCGCGGACCAAACCGCTGAGCACGGCGGGGTCGTGCACGTTCTTGCGGTTGAGGTGCCAAGATTGGAACCCCAGGATGCGTTTGCACAGCAATTGGGAGAGTTTGGCCTTGGTCAAAGGCAGATGAGGATCTGAGATATGTGCCAGTTTAACCATGCGCCGAAACATCATTTCAGGCGCCGGGCGCCTTTGCGTTGACAGCGTCTCAGACCGGTGCCATTGAGTGCCATCCTCTCCAACGGAGTATCACTAGTTCACGGGTTTTGGGGTATTTGCAAGTGAAAGTCATCATTTTGGGAGCCGGCCAAGGCAAACGTTTACTGCCCCTGACCGAGATGGTGCCCAAGGCTCTTCTCGATGTGGGGGGCCGCTCATTGATCGGCCGCCAGATCGATGCGTTTGTGGCCTGCGGCATCACGGAATTCGTGGTCGTCACCGGCTATGGCGACAACCTGATGGAAACCGCATTGAAGGAGATTTCATCGGACCTCGGCATTCAGGTGCGCACGGTGTTCAACCCGTTCTATAGCGTCTCCGACAACCTTGCGAGTTGCTGGATGGCGCGCCACGAGATGACCGGGGACTTTATCCAGGTGAACGGCGATAATATCTTCAAGGCAGATCTGGTGGCCCATTTGTTGAGCGCACCACAGGCGGAGGTGACCGTCGCCATCAACCACAAAGAGAGCTACGACGCCGACGATATGAAGGTGATGATGGACGCAGAGCGGGTCACGGAAATCGGCAAACGGCTGCCGCTGGAAGCTGTGGATGCCGAAGCCATCGGCTTTTACCTGTTCCGCGGCGCGGGCGGGCAGAAGTACGCCGACGTGCTCGACAGCATGGTGCGCGGGCCCCAGGGGCTGAAACAGTGGTTTGTGACCGCCGTGGCAGGGCTCAGCAAGATTGTGGACGTCCGCGCCCACGCCTTTGACGATTATGAGTGGGCCGAAGTTGATTTCCCAGCCGACCTTCAGCACGCGCGGCAGGTTGTGGCAAATTGGTAGGCGGCCACTCTTAAGGCTCTTCAGGCCGTCGTGAGAGCAGTTGCTCCACCAGGTCCTTGTCCTCCGGCTTGTCCACATCCACAGCCGCAGAGGCGAACGGCAGCAGAACCGGGACGGCTTTGGCGCCCAGCTTAGTGGAGGCCAGATCGAATGCACGGTCCAGGCTCATGCCACCGGTCAGCCAGGAGGCGAGCGCGCCGAGGCCGAACGCGCCGATGAGCTTCCAGGGCTTCTTGCGGTTCTTGTCGGCCTGCTGCCAGAAGCGCACGATGTTCAGCCCCTCCACTGAATTGATGGCGAACAGATTGCAGCCAGACACCGATACGTCGGAAAACTTCATGTACGTGCGCCGCGTGCCAGGAAACTCGGCCGTGATGGTTTCCTGGGTGGCGAGCCCCACGGCCAGATCAGCGCCGCTGCTGGCGGCCATTTGCAGGAAATGGGAGACGATCTTCGGGGTCAAAAGCGCATGATCGGCGGTTGTCACCAAAATTGGCCACTGAGTGGACGGGCGCTTGAGGGCTGTGAGCACAGAGGCGGGCGCAGATGTGGCGGACGGCACAATCTCAATGGCCGGGCCCGGGCCCAAAGCCGTCCGAACCGCTTCGGCATTATCGATGGATATGGATATCTGCTCCACATAGGGACACTTCAAAAGCGCGTCCACGACCCGCGCCAGCATGGGCGTACCCGCAACGGGCACCAGGCACTTGTGGTCCACATGAAAGGCCGTGGCCATGGGATCGGAAGGCCCTCTCCCGGCGGCCATCACCAGGGCGTCATATCTTACCTTTTCAATCACAGCGCACGCTCGTAAATGCGGTAGCGCTTGTAGGGCTCGGCGTTCAAGCTTTCAATGATACCCCGGATCGCCATATTGTCCTCCAAAACCCAGGAGAGCTCTGCCAGACGGGTGCCCGCAGCGGCATGATGCTGCCTGACGGCATCAATGGCTGCAATGCCGAGGGCGGCACCAAGCGCTGAGCCCTGGAACTGCTTTGCCACACCCATCAGGGGCATGCGCGCTGAAGCTACCCCCCTCACCTTAAGGCGCCAGAGCAGCTTGGCCCAGCCAAAGGGCAAAATTTTGCCGTTCAGATCGGCAATGGCTTCGTTGATGTTGGGCAAAGATACGGCCATGGCAGCCGGCTGGTCCTGATAATAGGCGATTGAAATGAACTCCTCAGGCACGAGAAGCTTCAGGTTTTGGCCCAGATGGTTGATCTCGGCCTGGGTCATGGGCACGAAGTTCCAATTGTCGCTCCAGGCGTCGTTGAAGATCGAGATGATAACATCCAGATCGCGGGCCAGGTTCTTCTTGGAGAGCCTGCGCACCTCCATGTCACCGGAGCGGCTCACCT
>JBCDDQ010000148.1:0-11757 GCA_039180225.1 Pseudomonadota bacterium | reverse complement strand
GCCCGGTCCAGACGATACTCTGGGACAATTTCCGCTGAAGAGCGGAGATTGTCCTAGAGATGGGCTGATTTGGCCCACCGAAGGCCGGGTTTTCGCGGCCGCTGAGCGTCGTTGCGGGCCGCGTGTGGTCGGCCAGACCAAGGCGCGACCCGCGCCTCGTCAGCAGACGCGAAAACCCGGTCAAGCGATTCCATATGACAAAGAACTGCTCTAGTTCTGCGTGGTCTGCTGGCGAAGGGTGGATGCGGAATTGGATGCGGGGCCGGCTGACACACGGCCTTGCTCGTCCTTGCGCTTCATGGCGAAAGCACGTGATTCCCGAGCCAGCGTGAGCCCGGGGTCCAGCAGGATGGCGCGATCAAAGTCCAGGATCGCCCGCTCGAACTGCACCAGCCGGTAATAGGCAATACCACGGTTGATCAGGGCCACAGGGTAGTTGGGGCGCAGGCGGATCGCCTGGCTATAATCGTTGACGGCCTGATAATAGTCGCCCTGGCGTGCATAGGCATTGCCTCGGCCAAGATAGGCCGCGGCCACCTGCGGGCCTAGCCGGATAGCCTTGGTGTAGCTTGAGGCCGCGTTCTCATAGAGGCCCTGGTTGAAGAACTTCCGCCCGATGTCCAAGGCTTCTTCAACAGTTTTCGGTTCTCCCACGGTTGGAGCGTTCTGCGCTGCCCGTTTTGCGGCCTGTTCGGCTGCCCGTTTTGCGGCCTGCTCCTTCTGGATGCGGTCTTCTGCCCGTTTCTTTTCAGTCTCCAGGGCGGTCTTCTTCTTGAGTGCAAGCTCCCGGTTGGTGATGGCGTGGGAAAAGTTGGGTCTGAGACGAATAGCTTCGTCATAATCCTTCAGCGCCGCGTCCAACTCACCCTTTTTGAACTTTGCATCAGCGCGCCCATTAAAACTGTCGGCAATCTTGGGGTCGAGCTTGATCGCCACATTATAGCTCTCGATCGCGCGGTCATATTGCCCGTTGATAAAACGGGCCTTGCCGAGATTGATGTGCGAGATAGGGTCTTGCGGGCGCAGGCCGACCACCGCGCTGAAATCCTTGAGCGCACGGTCAATATGACCTGCGCGCGCGAGCGCGGCACCCCGGTTCAGATACGCCGTGTGGAAATCCGGGCTCATTTCAATGGCCTTACCCAGGTCGGCGATGGCCTCGTCATAGCGGCCCAATTGAAGCTGAGAGAACCCACGATTGTTGTATGCCGCAGCAAGCAGCCGCACTTCCAGGGTGCCTGAGCCGATCAGGCGCGTGCAGCCTTGGATCCCCCGTTCAGAGGGGCTGCCGTCACAATCAGCTAGCTTGTTGGCCAAGGCGGGTTGCGCCGAAAGGCCAAGCAGCACGCATACACCTGCTAACAGGAGCGTTCTTCTCATCGATGCCTCGAACTCAAACCCAACCTACACAACCTACCCAGCATCACCAGGTATGTGGTCGTTCAACCACCCCGCCCCACTGTCCTAGCAAAATATTCGTCAAGTATTCAAGCTAACAGTATCAGGATGTGCGCAGACCGATGTCAAGTTTTCATCGATACGAACAAGCACAGGTTGCACGCGAAACGTGAGCTACGCTGAGCGTTGCAAACGCGAGGCATCGCAAAAGCTCTCAAGTTCCTTGCACATGTCCGCCATGACGCCGGCCCAGTTGCCCGGTTTGGATTGGCGGAACAGGCGCAGCGAGGGATACCAAGCGCTGGAATCGCCGCGCAGCCCCCAGCGCCAATCGGGAAACTGATGCAGCAGAACCCAGGCCGGCACGCCGAGCGCCCCGGCCAAATGTGCTGCGCTATTGTCTATCGTAATCACCAGATCCATGGCCGCCATCTGGGCCGCCAAACCATCCAGGTCGTCCCGGGCATCAATGTCCGTATCCCGATAGACTTTTCCGGAACCAAGCTCATAGTCATCCATAGGTCGCGCGGGATCGCGATATTGCAGATCAATGAACTGACATCCTGGCTGTGCCACCAGAGGGGCCAAATCACCAGGCAATACAGATCGGGCCCGTCCCTGCGCAGGGCTGGTTGTGTACCAGGACAGGCCCACAAGACGCTGGCCGCCAAAGCGCTTTCTATAGCGCTTACGAAGCTCTTTGACCTTCTTCTGGTCTGGCTGAAGGGAGCCGGTCTCCAGGTCTACCGGATGAAGATCCGGTGAAAGATGCCGGATAACCGCCCGGTCGCTTGACTGAACCGCGCCCAGGGACTTGAGGGGAGCGTTTCCAGCCTGCTCTCTCAGTCCGATCAGCTCAGCTGAACTGAGTGTTCGTTTGAGCAGCGGAATGAGCCGCTGATCACACTCCACCACCAGCTTTCCGGTGCGGGCTTCGATCTCCGGCAAGAGCCGCGCCATCATCATGAAATCACCGACCCCCTCCAGCGCCCACAGATGCAGGGTTTCACCACCCAACCGCTCGCCCTTCCAAGGGTCCGCCAAACCCAGTCTGCGTTTGGTCAGAGCATGGCTGACCTTGTCAAACAAATGCCAGCCTTCCGGCCAGTCGCCGGCCAACAGCTTCTGGAAGGCCAATGCGCTATGGAAATCTGCATTTTTCGGGGCCAGCTGCATGCCGGCCTGGAAGGCTTCTTCAGAGGCGGCAAACTCAAGCTGAGCCTGCAATATGAGGCCCAGCGCCAGCCGAGGCCCATGGTCACCGGGTGCAAGCGTAACGGCTTTGTCAGCCCAGCGCCGGGCCCGCTTCAAATCGTTCTGGCGGAAATGACAGAGCGCTGTCCAAAGTGTCGCAAGAGGATGGCCTGGGTGGTTGGCCTCCAAGCTTCGCAGCGTGTGAAGCGCCCCGTCATAGTCATGCTCTGAGAACAGCTGATACGCCTCATCCAACACCTGCTGGGGCACCGCTTTCGTTGGTGTGGCAGCTTTGCGCAACTTGCCGCGGTAAGGGGCCGACACGGCTTTGCGATCAGCCACAGCCAGCTCGCCGCTACCGGCCGCGTCGATCTTGCGCCGTTCTTGCATGAGGTTCAGGGCCTCAATCGCCGCCGCATGACGCCAATCTTGTGCAAGCGCGACATAAACCTCGCTCTCGGCCTCATCCAGCCGTCCAAGCCCAAACAGGTGTTTGGCGAGGTTGGTGCGGAATACGGGGCTCTTTGAGTTGATCAACACAGCCTGGCGCGCTAATTCTTCTGCCTCAACCAAGGCGCCCTGGCAGGCGCGCACGACGCTGAGATCGTTCAGCGCTTCGGCCTGAGTGGGATCCTTCATCACCATGTGGCGATAGAGCACTTCGGCCTGGGGCCACATGCCCCGCCTCAACAGGTCCTTGGCCGTAGGCAAGAGGTCCAGCACTGTGTGGGATTCATCCGGCACGAGCCACCTCATCATGGTGCGTCTCGGGCAGATCGGCCATCAGCGCCTCCAGCTCGGTCTCCACCTCCTGCAGCACACTGGTCCAATCATCCTTATGTGTCTGGCGGAACAGCTGCATCGTGGGGTACCAGCTTGAACGCTCTCCCTTTAGCCCCCAGAGCCAGTGGGGATACTTCATGATTAAGGTCCACACGGGCTGGCCCAGAGCTGCGGCCAGGTGCACCGTGGTGTTGTCGATGGAGATCACCTGATCCAGGGCGGCAATCTGGGCGGCCAGGCCATCAAGATCATCCTTGGCATCAATGGTCTCGTCCACTGCAATGGAGACGCCCAAATTGCGGGCATACTCGGCAAGTACCGGTCCAGAGGTGCTGTATTGCAAGGAGATGAACTGACAGTCGCCCCGGGCCAGCAGCGGTTTCCATTGATCAACCGAAATGGTGCGGGCCGACTGTTTAAAGCTGCTGGATGTCCCCCAGGAAAACCCGATCAGCCGCCTGCCACCATAGGCATCTTTGTATTTCCGGCGCAAGCGGGCCACCCGATCGGGATCTGCGCATAGATAATCGCGCGGCTCTGTATCAGGCTTTGCATCGGGAGCCAATTGGGCAATCAGATTGGTCAAATAGGAGACGTAATCTGCCTGGCCCACCACCTCACTGATGGCTCCTGCATCGTCGTGGGACACAACGCTCAGCGCCGGGAACGAGCGGCCCAGAAGCACCCGAACCCGCGGGTCACAGACCACAGTCACCTCGTCACATTCCCCCAAGAGTTGGGTGTAGAGCCGGGCCACTTGGAACTCCTCGCCCAATCCCTGCTCATTCAGGATCACGATGGATTTGCCGCGCAACGTCTCGCCCTGCCAGGCACGCAACCCGGCGCTGAGATAGCTAAAGCGCTTCGGCCGCTTCCGTTTGGCGTAAAAGGGCCAGGCTTCATCAAACCGGCCTGTTCTGAGCAGCAGGATGCCGAGAGATGCGTTGGTGTGCGCATCATCGGGCGTCAGCTGCAAAACTCTGCGATATTGCTCTTCCGCCTCATCGAAGCGGCCCGTGTCCAACAGGGTGGTCGCCAGGTTTGAGCGATAGGACGGATTGTCGGGCTCAAGCTCGATGGCTTGGCGCGCGAGCGCTTCTGCCTCTTCCAGATCATTCAGGCAGCCTCGCACCACACTCAGATTATTGAGGGCCCGCACATAGTCGGGGTTCTCCGCCAAAATGTACCGGAAGATCGCCTCAGCCTGGGGCCACATGCGCTTCTGGTGCAGTTCCCACGCCACGTGGGCAAGCTCGCGCAAACCAGCGCCAACAGGAACCTTGGAGACCGTCTGGGCCGGAGAACTGAAGTGTGTTGCCGTATCCATGAGCGCTTGGCGGTGCGCGGCTGCGCGTCCGGTTTCGCGGGATGAGCGAGCCTTAACCGGCCTGCCCGATCTTTTCAGGATCCAGCGGATGCCCCACCAAGATCTCGCCCAGCGTGCCGATGGCGCCATGCTTCTGACCATCGAGCTCATAAGTCAGCGCACCGCCGTCCCGGGCGATGAGCACCAGGCCCTTCCGGTTCGGCACCTTGAATGCATCACCGGAGAGCAGCGTCTGATTCAGCACAACATTGCCGTTCTTGTCTTCAATGCGCACCCAAACCCGGGATTTCGCCGCAATCTTCAGCCGAGAGTCTTTGTTCTTTGCGCCATAAAGTCGTCCACCGCTGGCATCCTCTTGCGCCGGCGTGAGGTCGACTTTCTCAACTTTCTGCGCTTTTTCCGACTTCTTGGAAGATTGGATCTTCTGCGCAGGCGCTGGTGGGGTGTCGGATGCTCCAGCCACGGGATCAGCAGCCGTCTTGGCAATAAGCGCGGTCAAATCACCCAACGGTTCTTCGCTGGCCGCCAGCTTGACGGGCTCAGATTGCACCACAATCTTTTTTTCAGCCTTCGGAAGTTCAGCTTCCTTGGCCGCGGGGATGGAGCCAGTGATCAGCTGGTCAATCGGTACTTCTCCGGCAAGCTCCTGGGTGGCTGGTGTCTCAGACGAACCAGGGAACAAAGCAAATGAGAAGCCACCAAATGCCACCACACAAGCGAACACCGCGCCGATCATGTGGCCAGTGGCGATTTTCGGCAGCGGGAAGCGGGAAATCATGCCCGTGCCGCCAAACATGGAGGTTTGCGCCTCCGGCAGTTGCGGGGCCGCGCTATGGGGCAGCAACTTGCCGTAGTGGGCGCATAAGGGACCCGGTTCCAGTTTCAGATAATCCGCCAGGGCCCACACCATATCCAGGGTTTGCCCGCGCTCGGGAAGCTTGTTCAGCCAACCGCATTCCAGCGCCGTGATGTGGGCGGGCTCAATCCGCGTGGCCAGCGCCAACTCAGCCAGACTGATGCCGCGTTCATGGCGCTCATTGTGCAGCCACCAGCCGGCAATGGCCGCAGGACTGGCATTTTCTGACGGTTTGGCCAGGCGCGGACCTTCCATGGAAATGTCAATCTTCGGCATCGTGTCGGCGGAATCCACAACAACTGAACTCATCATTTTACTCGCGGGTTATGTTGGGCGCCTGGCATCCGCAGGGGTTTTGAGAGCCGGGCCGGCGCGCAAACATGGTTTTCGATGCGTTAAACAATCGCGTAAAATGGTAAGTATTGAGTGAACGCGGCGGGAAGTTCGCCGTTCTTTTGTGGTTTAGCCGTGCAGCTGCACGCCGCTCTTGCTGGCAAACCGCACGATTTCTTCACGCAGCGAGTGGTCTGCATGGTCCAGCAAAGGCAATATCGACGCACGGGCCTCCACCAGATCGACCGATCGCAGCATCGTCTTCACCGGACCAATGGCCGCCGGCACCATGGAAACCGAACGCACGCCGATCGCCATCAGAGCCAGGGCTTCCAAAGGCATACCTGCGATTTCCCCACAAACGGTGAGCGGCACATTGTGCTTGTCCGACTGTTCCACCACCTGCTTCATCAGGGTCAAAAAGGCCGGTGACAATGCATCATACCGCGCTGAAAGGTTTGGGTTGCCACGGTCATAGGCGAAGAGAAACTGCAACAAATCGTTGGTGCCCACGGAGACAAAGTCTACCATGGGCAAAAGCGCCGGCAACTGCCACACCAGAGCCGGCACCTCAATCATGGCCCCTACTCTGAGCTCGGTCGGCGCCTCGTGGCCATGGCGGGTCAGAAACGCGAACTCCTCATCCACCAAGGCCCGGGCCCGACGGAACTCGTCGGCTTCTGCCACCATTGGGAACATCACCGAAAGCTTGCGTCCACCGGCAGCTTTCAGAAAAGCCCTGAGCTGCAGCTTGAGCAAAGCGGGTCGGTCCAAAGACATGCGGATGGCACGCCAACCAAGGGCAGGGTTTTCCTCCAAGCCATGGTTGAGATAGGGCAGCGTTTTATCAGCACCAATATCCAAGGTCCGGAACACAACGGGCTTGCTGCCTGCCGAATCCAGCACCGCCCGGTAATAAGACACCTGCTCATCCATACGCGGGAACGAGGAGGCGATCATAAACTGCAGCTCGGTGCGGAAGAGGCCAATGCCCTGCGCCCCTGCCCGCTCCAGGTGCGGCAGGTCCATCAGAAGGCCTGCATTGATGTTCAGATTGATCGGGGTGCCATCCCTGGTCACAGATGGCTCACCCCTCAGGCGGGTATACTGTGCCTGACGCTTGGCGTAGAGGGAGACTTTTTCGCCATAAGCTTCCTCGATGGAGTGGAGGGGCCTGAGGAAGATTTCTCCGCTGTCCCCGTCCACAATGATGGAATCGCCCGTGTCCGCCAGATTCAAGATGCCCTGCACCTGTCCCACCAACGGAATGCCCAAAGCCCGCGCCACAATAGTGGCGTGGCTGTTTCCGCCGCCCTCCTGCAGCACCACGCCGCGCACCCGGTCGCGGTCATAGTCGAGCAGCTCGGCAGCCCCCATGGAGCGGGCCACAACAATGGCGTCTTTGGGCAGTTCTCCGCCCGCCGCGGTCCCTGTGGTGCCCGTGAGAATACGCAGCAAACGGTTCGCCAAATCATCCAGATCGTGCAGGCGTTCCTGAAGATAAGGATCGCGCGAGCGCATCATGCGCGCCCGGGTGTCCGACTGCTCGCGCTCCACTGCAGCTTCCGCCGTCAGCCCTGTGTCCACGGCCTCCTGCAGGCGGCGCACCCAGCCGCGGTCGTGGGCAAACATACGATAGGCTTCAAGCACCTCACGGTGCTCGCCGCTGCGCGCCAGATCGGGCGCCGTGATGATGGTATCCACGCTCTCGCGCAGGCGCTCCACGCCGGCGGCCAGGCGCTCCTTCTCTGCCCCCACATCCTCAGCAATCAAATTGGTGATGTGGATGCGCGGTCGGTGCAACACCACGTGACCAAGCGCAATGCCGCCGGAAAACGAAGCGCCAGTGAGCTGGTGGGAGCGCGTATGGCCAAGATCGACCTCTTCGGCTTCGCCCACCTCGTCCAGCTCGCCGGAGGCCACCACTTCGGCCAGCACCATGGCCGTGGTCTGCATGGCCTCCACTTCTTCTTCTGAATAGTGCCGCTGGGTGCGGTTCTGGACCGTGAGCACCCCGAGAATGAGGCCGCTGCGCAACACAGGCACACCGAGGAACGAGTGGTAAATCTCCTCGCCGGTCTCGGGAAGATACTTAAAGGCCGGATGGGCTTGGGCATCGGGCAGGTTGAGGGGTGACGCGTTGGCGGCAATGACGCCCACAAGGCCCTCACCCACCCTGAGCTTCGTTTCGTGCAGAGCCTCACGGTTAAGGCCTTCGGTGGCATAAAGTTCAAGAAAGCCGCCCGGGCGCATCACATAGATCGAGCACACCTCGGCAACCATGTTGGAGGCGATCAGTGTGGTGATCTTGTTCAGCCGCGTTTGCGCTGCTTCGGGCCCCGCCATAACCTCACGGAGGCGCCGGAGCAGTACGCGCGGACCGACGTGTGAGGGTTGCATTTAGGCCTGATCCCTTTTCTTGCCGCGCCGTAAATCGAGCCTGATCAATTTACGACGATTCCGACAGCTTGTCCTAAGACTTTCCGGCTGATTTACGTCTCTGCATCCAATCCGTAGGCCGTGTGGAGCGAGCGCAAAGCCAGCTCGGTGTACGCGGAGTCAATCAACACGGAAATCTTGATTTCAGAGGTGGTGATCGCCTGAATGTTGATGTTGCGCTCAGCCAGGGTGCGGAACATCTTGGCCGCAACGCCCGCATGCGAGCGCATCCCGATGCCGATCACCGAAACCTTAACCACTTCGGTTGAGCCTGTGAGGCTCTCATACTCGATCTCATCCTTGGCCGCCTCGATCACTTCCAGCGCCCGGTCCAGATCGTTTTCGGAGACCGTGAACGTCAAATCGGTGTATTTGCCGTCGCCCGAAACGTTCTGCACGATCATATCAACGTTAATCTCACTTTCAGACAAAGGCCCGAAAATGCGCGCTGAAACGCCCGGCTTGTCCAGCACCCGGGCAAGCGTCACCTTGGCTTCGTTGCGGGAATAGGCAATTCCGCTAACCACTTCCTGTTCCACGATCTCATCCTCATCGCATACCAGTGTGCCTGGAATATTGTTGCCTGAAACATCAACGGTTTCAGGATCATCAAAACTGGAGCGCACCCTGAGGGGCACCCTGTGGATCATCGCCGCTTCCACCGAGCGGGTTTGCAGGACCTTTGCCCCCAGCGAGGCCATTTCCAGCATCTCTTCATAGGATATGCGCTCAAGCTTCTGCGCCTTGGAGACAATGCGCGGATCGGTGGTATAGACCCCGTCCACGTCGGTGTAGATGTGGCAGCGCGCACCGAGTGCCGCCGCCAGGGCCACCGCGCTGGTGTCCGAACCGCCGCGCCCCAGGGTGGCCACCCGGTTGTCGGGGCCGAGGCCCTGAAATCCGGCGATCACGGCCACCTGGCCATCATCCATGCGCCCGCCGATGGTTTCCGCCTCAATATCCACAATGCGGGCCGCGCCGTGCACCGCATCGGTGCGGATCGGGATTTGCCAGCCCAGCCATGAGCGGGCGGAGATGTCCATGCCCTGCAGCACCAAAGCCAAGAGGCCGGAGGTCACCTGCTCGCCGGTGGCCACCACTGCATCATATTCGCGCGCATCGTGCAGGGGCGAGGCTTCCCGGGCCCAGGCCACGAGCTGATCGGTTTGCCCGGCCATAGCCGAAACCACCACCGCCACCTTATTGCCGGCGTCCACCTCACGCTTCACATGGCGGGCCACATTGCGGATCCGCTCTAAATCTGCGACGGAGGTGCCGCCAAATTTCATCACCAGTCGGTTCATCTAAGGCCGGACTTTGAACGTTAAACCTTATGAATGGAGTGCACGATGAGGTCAGGCTAGATTGACCGCGTGCGCGCGATACTCATACTCGGCGTCAGCACACTATGCAATATTGCCGATCACGCCGATTTTAAGGGATGAAGGACGGTATCAAAATGAACACCGGAGCCACCACAGTAGATGCCAGCGAAGTGGAGAAATTCTCCGCCATCGCAGCCGAATGGTGGAACCCAAAAGGTAAGTTTGGGGTTCTGCACAAATTCAACCCGGTGCGCCTGGAGTATTTGCGTGGCCATATCGTGCGCCATTTTGGCTTAAACGATAACGAGCGCACACCGTTTGAAGGCCTCAGCCTGTTGGATATCGGCTGTGGCGGCGGGCTTCTGTGCGAGCCCATGGCGCGTCTTGGGGCGGAGGTCACCGGGATAGACCCGGCAGAAAAGAACATCAAAACCGCCTCCGTACACGCCGATGAACAAGCGCTCGATATCCAATATCGCGCCATGACGGCCGAGACCCTGGCCGAAGAGGGCCGTCAGTTCGACATCGTCTTGAACATGGAAGTGGTGGAGCATGTGGCCGATGTGGATCTGTTCATGTCGACCTCCGCCAGCCTTGTGAAGCCCGGTGGCATCATGTTTGTGGCCACCTTGAACCGCACGTTGAAAGCCTGGGGCTTGGCGATCATTGGAGCAGAGTACGTGTTGGGCTGGCTGCCCAAGGGCACGCACCAGTGGGAAAAGTTTGTCACCCCCCAAGAACTCACCTCGGCGCTGAGCGCCGGCGGGATGAAGGTGCATGACAGCTCCGGCGTGTTTTACAACCCTCTGACCGCCACGTGGAACAAGTCCAAGGACATGGATGTGAACTACATGATGGTGGCGCAGAAGCATGGCTGAAGATCAATTTTGCTCTATCCAAGCAAAATTTGCCCTGTAAAATAGATAAATAGCGGCCTAAGTGTGCGAAAGCGCACTTCACAGTCCGGGGGTCGGACGCTAGAAGAGGACGAGGGGACGATCAGAGGCCCGCCGGACATGGCAATCGGAATCGGACAAAAAGTGCCAGATATTCAGGTCGAATACTGGCAGAGAGGCATGAGCTCCGCAAAGGAGATGTCTCTTCGAAACTATAAGGGCAGATGGTTGGTTCTGTTCTTCTACGTGCGGGACTTCTCTTACATTTGCCCCACAGAACTGGCCGCCTTTGCGGCTTTGCGCGAGGAGTTTGAGCGCGAAGACACCGCCCTCGTCGCCGCCAGCACCGACAGCTTCTTCAGCCATGAAGCCTGGTTCAGCCAGGACGAGCAGCTGGAGCATGTCACCTTCCCCGTGATCGCCGACACTTCACATAAGCTCACCGAGGCGTTCGGCATTCTTGTGAACAACGGCTCTGCTTTGCGGGCGACGTTCATCATCGATCCGGACGGCGTGGTGCGTCACATGACGATCAACGATCTGGATATTGGCCGCAATGTTGATGAAACACTCCGCGTGCTGCATGCATTGCAAAGCGGCGAATTGTGCCCTGTAGGTTGGCATCCGGGCCAAGGCAGTCAACGCTATAATGAATGGCTGGCCAAAGTGTTCCCGCGGGTGAAGACCTCAGCGTTGATCGAAGCCTCCAACCAGCTCAACACGCGGCTTTACGAGGCCGGAGACGTGATCATCCACCAGGGCGGAGAGGCCGATCAGTTCTTCATTCTGGTTTCCGGTGAGGTCAGCGTCATTCACCGTCGCTCTTCCGGCGAAGAGGTGGAGCTTGCCCGCCTTGGCGAGGGAGATGTGTTCGGCGAGATGGGTATCTTGAATGAGACACGCCGCACGGCCGACGTGCGCGCCAACACCCCGGTCTCGGCGTTGGCGCTTGGGTTTGAGGATTTCCGCACGCTGGTTGATCAGTCCGACCCCACAGCCCGGGACTTTATGCGCATTGTTGAGCAAAGGCGCGCGGCGGCGGCGAGCTAGAGCAGTTCTTTGTCGTATGGAAACGCTTGATGGCGTCAAATCAGTCCATATCCAAGGCGCGAAGCGCAGTGCGATGTGGTGCATCGGACGAGCTTCGCAACGCTAGGGCAACCCACGATCAGACGGCATGTCTGGTCGTGGATCAGTTGCCCGGTC
>JBCDDQ010000147.1:0-11760 GCA_039180225.1 Pseudomonadota bacterium | reverse complement strand
GTGGCCGACAATGGCTCTGAAGACGACACGGCCGATATCGCCCGTGAGCTCGGCGCCACCGTAACCTATGAGCCCGAAGGCGCCTACGGCGCTGCATGCCTTGCCGGCATCGCTGCCTTAGAGCCGTGTGATGTGGTTGTGTTTGTGGACGGAGATTATAGCGACTTTCCCCAGCAAATGGACCGTTTGGTTGATCCGATCGCCTCAGAGCATGCTGACCTGGTGATCGGATCGCGGCCGCTCGGGCGATGCGAACGCGGAGCACTGACGCCCCAGCAACGATTTGGCAATTGGCTGGCATGTTTCCTCATCAGACTGTTCTGGGGCGTTCACTATACTGACCTTGGCCCATTCAGGGCCATCAGGGCCGACGCCTTAAGACTGATCAATATGCGCGATAGAGCCTTTGGCTGGACCGTGGAGATGCAGCTCCGGGCGATCCAGGAAGGGCTCCGCATCCAGGAAGTGCCAGTGGACTATCGGGCGCGGATCGGCCACTCGAAAATCTCCGGAACCTTGCGGGGGACCATCCTCGCCGGCCACGCGATCTTGGGTACCATTTTCAAGACAGCCTGGCGCTCGCGCCGAAAAACCTGCAGGTTCGCCAAAGCACCCGTCTAAAGCGGCACCATCGGGTCCTGGTCGTGGATGAACGCTTTGAAGGCCGCCCAGAATTGCTCGCGGTAGCTGTCGCGCTCCAAGAGGATCTCGTGGCGCGCACCATCCAGCACAATGGTTGAAACGTTGGCCACCCGCGTGGAAAACTCCCGGCAGTCCTGGGTCGAAACCACACGGTCTCTGCCGGCGGCCACGATCAGCACAGGCGTGCGCAAGATCGTTCCCTTTTTCACCGCGGCAAGCTCATCAATAGCCTGCAGCGCTGCATAGACCCAGCCAAAGGTTACCCGGCCAACGGCAATCTCCGGGGCCTCTTCAATCACCTGTTTGGTGCGTTCAAAGCGAGTGATATCGCCGGTAAACGGGTTATCTGGAAAATCCCAAGCCGCGAAACCTGCGCCCGTCGGGGCCGGCACCTGCGAGCGCCCCAAGCCCATGGCCTTGGCGAATGTGGCCGCCAGCTTCAACAGACCGCGCGGAAGTCCGTCTCCGGCAAGATCAATCAAGGGCGACGTGACAACCACCTTTTCAAACCAGTTGCGCTTAAGCGCTGCGTTGATCAGAACGTTCCCGCCCATGGAATGACCCAAGCCGAAGTAAGGCGGAGGACAATCGGGCAGCACCGCCTGAGTGATGAATGCCTGAAGGTCATCGTCATACTGTCTGAAGCTGCCAATATGCCCTTTGCGCGGATTGGCCGTAAGGCGCTGGGAGCCTCCCTGCCCGCGCCAATCAAGGGCCGCTACGGCATATCCCATGCTCAACAGGTCCGCGATGGTCTCAAAATGCTTCTCGATAAACTCGCCGCGCCCTTGCAACAGGCACACGGTGCCTTTCGGTGCGCGCATCTCTTCCCCCCAGATGGCGTAGCGCAGAGCCGTGCCGTCCGATGCGTGGGCCACGCCCACCGTGGCACCGGGGACGATTTCGTTCCCCGGCACGCCCACAAGGCTTGCCCGCAACGGCTCACCAGCGCTCTTTTTGGTCCGCATCAACATGGGTTTGAGGGGCGGGTCGGAAGGCCCGCTGTTGCTGTCCGTGCCTAGATTGAATTGGGCCCTTATAGCAGGGTGTGCCGAAATTGGGAGACGGATTTGTGAGTATGACCCTCCCACATCCGCAGGAGGGTCTGGGCACGGGCGCGCCGGCCAACGCCTAGGGCTGGGTTTGCAGGCGTTCCGTGTTCCACACAGGGATAAGGAACAGCAACAGGAAGCCCACATTGAAGAGTGCATTCATAGGGGCGCCGGCCGCAACAGAGCCCAGAGAGTCAACCACGAACCAGCTGCCAATACTGACAATAACAAACTTGCGAACCAGGGCAGGATCGGTCGAGCCGATCTGATCGGCCAGGAGGAACAGCAGCGCTCCCCAGCCCACCAAAACACCGCCGCCCACGGCGCACAACAGCCGGGTCTCCGGCGCCGCAAGGCTTTGCGCACCATCCAGCGGCCAGAACGCAAGGTCCAGCAACAAAAGCGTTGGGGCGGAAAGGGCCGGCATGGCTCCAGCCGCAGCCAAGATGCCAAATAAGATCAAAACGACAGCACCGCCCTTCAAAACCATGATCGTTCGGGAATTGGGCATTTTCAGATTTCCTTTTCAGGTTGAACGCCGCCTGAATGCCCTGACAAGCGACGTCAAACAATTACCTCCCAGGTAAGTGTGCTGCGGGCGAAAGTGCCTATAATCTCCGTTCCACCAGACAGATGAGGTCATTCATGGACAGCAGTTTCGGCGCGGTACTGAAGGAGTGGCGAGGCCAAAGGCGTATGAGCCAGCTTGATCTTGGCCTGTCGTCCAATGTCTCGGCCCGGCACATTTCCTTTCTGGAGACCGGGCGTGCCCAACCCAGCCGGTCGATGGTGCTGCAGCTGTGTGAAACCCTCGAGATCCCGCGCACGGCCCGCAATGTGCTGCTCAATGCAGCCGGCTATGCCCCTGCCTATCGGAGGCGGGATTTGGCCGGGACAGACATGGAGCATGTGCGCGCGGCGGTGGACTGGACCTTAGAGCGCCACACCCCCTATCCGGCCATGGCACTGGATCGACACTGGACGATCGTTAAGGCCAACGGAGCCGGTCAACTCCTGCTTTCTGGCGCGGGGCTTAGTGAGGGTGACAGTCTGCTCGTCGCCCTGACCGATGGAGAGCGCTTTGCCCAAGCGATTGAGAACTGGACAGAGGTTGCTCAGCACATGGTGGTGCGGCTGCGGACGGAAAGTGCACATCTTGGCGGAGATCCGGTGCTGGATGAGGCCGCAAACGCCCTTTCAGGCGTCCTGAGCAACATCCCGCATACCCCTTCGGCACAACCACTGCCGGCCATCATCCCGGCGCGCTACAGAGCAAATTGTCAGATATTGTCGTTCTTCTCAACGCTCGCCCAATTTGGCACGGCGGAGGACATCGCTCTGGCCGAGTTGAAGATCGAGATGATGTTCCCGGCAGATGAACAGACGCGTCAGGCTCTCGTTCAAATGGTCGACGCCTGACGGGGTTGCGGCCTCGCAGCAGCGAAAAAGTGGCACCGGTTTTGCAAATCCTGGTTCGACGAAACCACACAAACCGGACGCGTGTCATGTTGGGAACAAACAGTAACACTTCATTAACCAAAAACAGCGCTGTGCCGGGGCAGACGCGCATGTATCCAAATCTCTCTTTTGATTTAGTCACAGATTTGTCCGGGCTGAGAGCGCTTGAGCCGCAATGGCGTATCTTGGAGCGCCGGGCCGAGGCAAGCTTCACATACTTCCAGACCTACAACTGGTGCGAACGCTGGTTCACCGAGTTCGGCTCAAGCGACGGCGATGACGGTCGCCCACAAGCCCGCATTTTCACGGCCGACGAACAGGGCGATCCGGTTTTGATCTGGCCGTTGATGATTGAACAAGGCCCCATGGGTCTGAACAGTCTAACCTGGATGACCTGGCCGCACGGAGAGTATGGCAATGTTCTTGCCGAGCCGGGTGAGCGCGCCGATGCCGCAATTGCCGCCTGCTGGGGACATATTCAGCGCTTGCCCAAGATCGATACGATCGAACTGGCAAATATCCCAGCCACCAGCGCATTGGCGCGGGCGCTATTTGACGATGAAGACTATACAGATGCCCAAAATCTCTCATCCATCATGGATCTTGGCAGATTTGAGACGGTGCAAGATTACGTAAACTCCCTTTCCAAAACCACACGACGGGGCCGCGGCCGCAGACGCCGCAAACTTGAAACCTACGGCGCATTGGATTTCGCCGTCTTTGAGGGTGGCACGTCCCAATACCGCGAGGCTGTCAGAGAAGCATTGCGGATGAAAGATGTGTGGCTTGAAAAGACCGGAAAGGTAAGCCGTGCGCTGAGCATGGACGGCAATGAACGCTTTCTGTGTTCCCTGCCAGCTGGGGAAGGCACCTCAGGCCGTGCACTGGTGGGCGTGCTCACGTTGGATGGTAAGCCCATTTCCATAGAGATTGGCTTTGAGCGGGGCGGCGACTATGTCAGCTACCTGGGCGCCTTTGAATGGGAGTTGCGCGGTTACTCTCCCGGCAAGATTGAGATGGATCTCATGTTGCGCTGGGCCATCGACAACAACCTGAAGACCTATGATCTGTTGGGCAATGCCAGCAGCTATAAGGATGACTGGTCAAACCTCGAAGTCCCCTTGCTGACCCGTCTGGACGCACAATCGGTTCTCGGGCTCGCCCGTACCGAGCTGTGGGTTAAACGGCTGCGGCCGGCCCTGAAGCATACGGTACAGGTCCTTCCGGAAGCAAAGCGCCGGATGCTGGTTTCAGCCCTCGGGAACAAATCAAGCGGCTGACCGCCCACCCATTGCACTCAACGCTAACTTGGAGGCCTTCATCATGACCGCCAAAATTCTCAACGGATGGACAGACAGACACACAGCCCTGTTCGGCCAGCACACCATCAAGCTTGGCCACCGGCTCGAGGAAACGGGCCTGTTCACCGAAGATGCCATCGCAGCGCTGATCGATGACTACCCGGAGGACAAGTACAACCTCAACACCATGGGGGCTGATCCCCTGCAAAAGGAATGGCGCGAGGGCGCGGTGGCCGGGCACTCCGGGCACCAAGTTCTGGAGGCCATCACCAAAGGGCGCATGTGGATCAATCTGCGCCGGGTCATGGAGGTGGATGCGCGCTACGCTGCATTGCTGGATGAGATCTTTGCTGAGTTCGAGTTCCGGGTGCCGGGCCTCAGCACGTTCAAGCACAATCTGGGTATCCTGGTGTCCTCGCCTGGGGCCCAGGTCTACTATCATGCCGACATCCCCGGTCAGGCCCTTTGGCAGATAGCGGGCCGCAAACGGGTTTACATCTATCCCAACACCGCCCCATTCCTTCAGCCGGAAAGCATTGAGAACATCGTAATGGGCACCCAGGAAGAGGAAATCCCTTATCAGACCTGGTTTGACGCCTATGCCGAGATCCACGATTTGAAGCCTGGTGATATGCTGCACTGGGGCCTCAACGGCCCCCACCGGGTGGTTAACGAGAATTGCCTGAACATCTCAGTGACCACGGAGCATTGGAGTAAGCAAATCCGCAATGCCTACGCGGTGAACTATGCCAACGGCATCCTGCGCAATCATCTGGGCTATACACCGCGTTGCCGCGAGGCCAGTGGTTTGTCGGTCTACCCCAAGGCCGCGCTCACCTTGGCGTGGAAGAAGCTGAAGTTGAGCCGAGCGAGCGAGTTCGTGCGAAAGATCGATTTCCAAATCGACCCGACACAGCCCAACGGCATGCAGGATGTGGCCGCCTACGTGAAGTGACCCACCGCTGAGTGCGCAACGTACTTGTACCATCGGCCCAAGTGCCGAAATGGTGTAAGGACTGCGGACAATGACGGCACTTGTTTGGTTCAGAAACGATCTAAGGATCTCAGATCATCCCGCGCTGGCCCATGCGGCTGCGCAGCACGGTAAAATTGCGCCCGTGTACTTGCTGGATGAGACCGACCCTTGGCTCTTAGGCGCAGCGAGCAGATGGTGGCTGCATCACAGCCTCACGGCGCTCAGAGAAAGTCTGGGCGGCATTGTGCTGCGCAGAGGTGATCCGCGGCAAATCATTCCCGCGCTGGCCCATGAGCTTGGCGCGGAAGCGGTTTACTGGAACCGTGCCTATGAGCCCCACGCGGTTGCCCGCGACACTGAGATTAAGGCCACCCTCAGCGAGGCCGGGCTTGACGTACGCAGCTTCAAGGCGAATGTCCTGCATGAGCCTTGGGAAGTGGAGACGGGCAGCGGCGGTCCGTTCAAGGTGTATACCCCGTTTTGGAAGGCAGCCCGCCAAAGGCCCGTTGACGCCCCCCTAGGGGTGCCCGACATCCAACTTGGTCCGATCGAGGGTGTTGAAGACACGCTGTCAGACTGGCAGCTGATGCCGGACAAGCCGGATTGGGCGGCTGGATGGGAAACCCGATGGCGGCCGGGCGAAGCCGGAGCGCAAGCACGGCTCGCCGCGTTTCTGCAAGAAGGTCTGAAAGGGTATGGCGACCTGCGCGACCGGCCGGATCTGCCCAACGTCTCGCGTCTTTCCCCGCATCTGCATTTTGGCGAGATCTCCCCGCGGCAAGTGTGGGCGCAGACCAACATGGCCAGCAGCCTTGATGGCACGCTGGAGAGGGATGCCTTCAAGTTCCTCAGCGAAGTGGGCTGGCGCGAGTTTTCCAACCATCTGCTCTTTCATTTCCCCACCCTGCCCGACAAGAACTGGCGTCCCGCGTTCGACGCCTATCCCTGGCAGGAGAGCCCGGACCGGCTGGCCGCGTGGCAATCAGGGCAGACCGGATATCCGATCGTGGATGCAGGCCTTCGCGAGCTCTGGCACACCGGCACCATGCACAACCGGGTGCGGATGGTGGCCGCGAGCTTTTTGATCAAGCATCTTCAGATCCACTGGCAGCATGGCGAGGCTTGGTTCTGGGACACGCTGCTGGACGCCGATCTTGCCAACAACTCGGCCGGCTGGCAGTGGGTCGCCGGGAGCGGAGCGGATGCATCGCCCTATTTCCGCATTTTCAATCCGATGACACAGGGCCGTAAATTCGATCCGGACGGAGCCTATGTGCGGCGCTGGTGTCCTGAGTTGGCCGATCTTCCGACGGAGTTCATCCATGCCCCGTTTGAAGCCTCTGCCGAGACGCTGGAGCGGCACGGCGTAGTGCTCGGCAAGACCTATCCAAAGCCGCTTGTAGATCATGCCAGCGCGCGCGCAGCGGCCCTGAAAGGTTATGAGGCCGTTAAGGCGGCTGCAAATCCCTAGAGCAGACTTGCAGGTCGCCCAAGCTGCGGGGTAGCCTCTCTCCCAAACCAAGATGGGGAGACAGGTCAATGGCGCGGGCACTCAATTATTGCGGGTGGGGATTTGAAGGCGATGGCCTGACCGCCGAAGAGGAAATGGCGGTTCTTGAAGGCTATTCGAAGCGCTTCGGCGGCGCACAGTTTACACGCAAAGACATCCCGGCTCCACAGGCCGTCGAGTTGCCAGAAGCGCGCGTGTCTGTGCCTGCTTCCCTCAACGGCTTCTGCAATGCGGAGCGCTTTGACCGACTGACCCACACCTACGGCCAATCCTACCCCGATTATGTGCGCATGATCGACGGGGACTACCAAAATGCCCCCGACTTTGTGGCCCGGCCGCAAAATGAGGAACAGATCGCAGATCTGCTCAGCTGGGCGAGTGGTCAAAACGTTGCGGTGATCCCCTATGGTGGCGGCTCCAGCGTTGTTGGTGGCGTTGAGCCGGATGTGGGCACCGCATTCAATGGAGCGGTGTCTCTCGACCTCACTCACCTGAACCAGGTGGTTGAGATTGACCGCGAGAGCCGTGCTGCGCGCATTCAAGGCGGCGCCACAGGACCTGAAATTGAAAGTGCCCTGCGCGGCCATGGCCTCACCATGCGCCACTTCCCGCAGAGCTTTGAGATGGCCACCCTGGGCGGCATGGTCGCCACCAGGTCAGGTGGCCATTTCGCCACTCTCTACACCCACATTGATGATTTCGTGGAAAGCACTAGAAGCCTGACGCCGGCCGGCATCATGGAGAGCCGGCGCCTGCCGGGCTCCGGCGCGGGCCCAAGTCCCGACCGCCTTATGATCGGTTCCGAAGGCGCGCTTGGCATCATCACCGAAGCCTGGATGCGCCTGCAAGACCGCCCCACGTTTCGGGCCTCGACCGCCATCTTATTTAATCGGCTGGAACATGCGGCCGAGGCGATCCGCGTGATCTCACAAGCAGGGCTTTATCCCTCCAACGTGCGGCTCCTGGATGCGGCGGAAGCGGATCTGAGCGGATTTGGCGACGGCAAAAGCACCATTGTGGTCCTGGCCTTTGAGAATGCCGACCATCCGGTGGACGCCTGGATGGCGCGGGCCATGGAGGTCTGCGCCGATCATGGCGGTGTGCCGGAGAGCGCTGAAGATGATGGGGCCGGCCACACCTCCGGCACGGCGGGCGCCTGGCGCACAGCCTTCATCAAGATGCCCCATTTCCGCCCACCTGCCGTCTCTGCCGGGATCATTCACGACACATTTGAGACCGCTATCACCTGGGACCGGTTCGCGGCGTTCCACAGTGCCGTGACAGAGGCCACGCGCCAGGCGGTGGAAGAGGTGACCGGCGGGCCTGCAACGGTGAGCACGCGCTTTACCCATGTGTATCCGGACGGCCCGGCGCCCTACTACACCTTCGTGGGCCAGGGGCGTCATGAGGTGCTGGCTGAACAATGGTTGGAGATCAAGAGGCGGGCCTCAGATGCGCTGATCAAAGCTGGCGGCACGATCACCCACCATCACGCTGTGGGGCGCGATCACATGAAGTGGTACGAGACCCAGCGCCCCGAACTCTTCAGAGACGCGCTTGGGGCGGTGAAAGCCAAACTCGACCCTGCTGGCGTCCTGAACCCGGGCGTGATCATTCGCTAGGTGCTCGTCTATCTGGCATCATGAAAGATGATGCCAAGGGTGAAACGCTGCCCTGCCCTGAGCTTGCTCACACCGTGGCGCTGCTTCACACGGTAGTATCCCCGTGACCCAAGCTTGGGACGTTCATTGACGGCAAACGCCACCGCGCAACCCTGCTTAAGGGGAACCACTTCAGCGCGAGACTGCATGCGCGGGCGCTGCTCGGTCAGCACGAACTCTCCGCCCTCAAAGGCCCCCTCGCCGCTTAACAGAACCACCACCTGGATCGGGAACATGTGCTCGCCGTAAAGGTCTTGGTGAAGGCAGTTAAAGTCGCCCGGACCGTATTTGAGGATCAGGGGTGTGGGCCGGTTCTGACCGTCGCGATGGCAGCGGTCGAGCAAGGCGGAATGCTGCGAAGGATAGGCGCGGCCAGTGCCCAGCTGTTGCTCCCATTGGTTTGCAATGTGTGCCAGATGCGGATAAAGCGCGGTGCGCAGGCACGCCACCGGATCTGGCAAAGGATAGGAGAAGTATTTGTACTCCCCCTGCCCAAAACCGTGGCGCTTCATGTGTATGTGGCTCCGGTAGAGGGCTTCATCCTCATAAGCTGTGCTCAGTGCCTCACAGTCTTCTGCGCTCAGCACCGGCCCGATCAATGCGTGACCATCGGCGTTAAGCTCATCGGTGATCCGGTTCCAGTTTGCGTTTGCGATTTGATCTGTCATAGCGATGCCTCTTCCCACAAAGCCATGCTGCCGGGCGACCCGTTTCTTGCGATTTGGCGCACCGGGAGAGATTTGCTAAAGCTCTAGCTCCTGCCCCAGCAAAGACCCCGCCCATGAAGATCACGAAAGTTACCAGCCACGTCTTGCAACATGACCTTGGCGAGGAACTGGGGTATTCCCAGCAGTATTACGCGAAGCGCACGGCCCATCTGGTGGAGGTGGAGACCGATGAAGGGATCACGGGGTGGGGAGAGTGCTTTGGGCCGGGTGCTGTGGCGCTCGCCAACAAGACAATCGTGGAACAGGTGATCGGCCCGATGGTCATCGGCCACTCGCCACTGGACCGCGAGCGACTTTGGAACAACGCCTACAACCTGATGCGCGACCACGGCCAGAAGGGCATGCCTATTCAGGCGCTCTCCGGCGTCGACATTGCGCTCTGGGACATTGGCGGAAAAGTGGCTGGCCTTCCGCTTTATGAGCTGATTGGCGGCAAATGCCGCGACCGGCTCGATGTTTATGGATACGGCATGATGTTGCGCAAGGTGCCTGATCTCGCCGGGGCGTTTGAAGAGGAAGCCGCCAGCATCAAGGACGCTGGTTTCCGGGCAACCAAGATGAAGGTAGGGCTGGGTCCGAAAGAGGATGTGAAGCTGGTGGAGGCTGTCCGGCGCGGTCTGGGTGACGGCTTCCGGTTCATGGTAGACGCCAATCATTGCTACACAACGCCCGATGCCTTTTTTGTGGGCCGGGCCTTGGAGGAGTTTGATGTCTATTGGTTCGAAGAGCCCGTTGCCCCCGAGGACCATGCCGGCTACCGCGAATTGAGAGCTGGTCTCAAGGTCAACATATCTGGCGGAGAAGCCGAATTCACCCGCTGGGGCTGGAAGCCTCTGCTTGAAAACCGCTGCGTGGATATTGCCCAGCCGGAAGTTTGTGGACTTGGCGGCATCTCAGAATACTTGAAGGTTCTGGCGCTCTGCCACAGCCACTTCACACCGGTGATCAACCATGTATGGGGTTCGGCGGTGGCGGTAAAGGCCAACATGCATCTCATCACCGCCATGCCGGAATTGCCGGGCGGTCTCCATCAGGCGCAGCCCATGCTGGAGTTTGACACAACACTGAACAAGTTTCGCGATGAGCTGTTGACCGAGCCCTTGAACATTCAAGAACAGGTGGCCCGGAATGCGGGCACGGTCGCCCTGCCCACCGGGCCGGGCCTCGGCGTTGAGATCGACCGGGCGTTCCTGAAGGCTTACAAAATCGCCTAATTGTCGTCGTCGGACATTCCCTTTTTCAGCTCGGCCAGTTTGGCGAACACTGAATCTGGATCGGGCGCTTCGTCGTCTTTTTCCGGCTCTGCGCTCGGCGTGCTGCCGAACACATCCTCCGGATTGATGACCTCATCAACCGGCGGCTCCACTGCCTCTTGCACTTCTGCTTGCGGCTCAGGCGCTTCATCTCCAACAGGCGTCATGGAGACGGCCGCCGCCATCGCTGCACCTATCTCTTCAGCCGTCGCAGTGGCCTCGGTGGCCTCTCCTTCATTGGTTGTGTCTTCGGCCGGCATGAGCGTGCCCAGCTTGGCTGCTTCCTTCTCCGCCTTGATGCGCTCCTTCTCCAGGCGCTCAGCGGCTTTGCGCACGGCGCCGTCCAGATCAATCTGCGAGCACAATCCTAACGTGACCGGATCGCGCGGCTGAATGTTCGGTGAATTCCAGTGCGTGTGTTCGCGAATTGCGGCGATGGTCGGCTTCGTGGTGCCCACCAACTTGATGATCTGCGCATCGGTGAGTTCAGGGTGCTTGCGCAACAGCCAATCGATGGCATCGGGGCGGTCCTGACGGCGCGATACGGGCGTATAACGGGGGCCCTTTTTAGACTTCACCACAGGGATCTCAACTTTAGATTCAGCAATCGCGAGCCGGTGGCCTGGATCTTCCTGCGCTTTTTCCAGCTCATCGCGGGTCAGCTGACCGCTGGTGATCGGGTCCATGCCCTTAATCCCCATGGCCACATCGCCGTCGGCAATGCCTTTCACTTCAAGCTCATGAAGCTGGCAAAAGTCGGCGATCTGCCGGAACGTCAGTGCGGTGTTGTCCACCAGCCAAACGGCTGTGGCTTTGGGCATTAATGGGGCTGCGGCCATGCGTTCTCTCCTTCAGAGCCGGACCTCTTGGCTCTGTTGTTCGGTGTCAGCAAACACCTGATCCATGTTGGGGATTACGCTCTATATAGGGGGCGAATGTGCTTTGCGCAAAGAGTTTTTGTACCGCTCAACCCTCAACCCAATTGGCCAGCTCGTTTTGTAGCCAGATGCGGAACTGGCGCACCGTCTTGCTCTGGTTTGAGCCCGGCAGAAGATAGAAGCCGCCAACCTCAACGGGCGGCGCATCTGGCAGTTCCACAAGCGCTCCAGAACGCATCTCAGCCTCAACATGCAACGGCGTGGCCAGCACCATACCGAGACCCGCTGCAGCCGCCCGTAG
>JBCDDQ010000146.1:0-11859 GCA_039180225.1 Pseudomonadota bacterium | reverse complement strand
TGATGCGCCAGCTGGGGAACTACCATTTGCCCAACGCCTTGCGCATGTCGATCGGCACGGAGGAGGCCAACCGGGCGACCGTTGCCGCGTTGGCTGAGTTTTTGAAAATCTCCGGTTAGTTTGACGTGAAGAGTGGGGCGAGCTTCAGCAGCCTGAACGGCCCGAAATAGAGCTTACCGTTTTTGATGCGAAAATCGGTCACCACCTCGCCATTGGGGTTGTTGCCGGAGAGCATCTTGAACAGGCCCTTTGAGATACGGGCGTCATTTTCAGAAAGCCTTCCTGCCGATACCATCTTATCGATGGCCTTATCCAAGTTCAGCACCGCGGTTTTCACTTTGCCGTTGAGCTGGCCTTCCTGGCTGGCAGTGACGAAACCGTTGGAACGGGCGGTGATGGTTTCCTGCTTGAGCTCAAGCTGATTGATTTTCAGCCGCCCTTCGTTGGCCGCCCATCCGCGCAGGGTTTTTTGTAGGTTTGCCGCCAGGGGCAAAGGGAGGCGCTCAGCGATGCCATTAAAGGTGAGGGCATCAACCTTGATCGGACCGCCGTCGGCCGGGTCGCGCAAGGGGCCGTCATAGTGCAGCGCACCGGCTGTGGCGGCAACCGCATAGTCTGCTTTGCCGGCGTCGAGTTCACGTTCGATACGCCCATGCAAGTTGAGCTTTTCGACCTGGAACTGGCCCAAAGAGAACTCCGTACCACCGGTTTGGTCGGTGATCTTGCCGGAAATCTTCTCAAACAGGACTGAAATGTCCGGATTCCTCCGGTCTTTCAGAACCACGCTTGCAAGACTTGGTTCGTGCTCGGCTTTCACCTGAGTGGTGCTGGCCGGTCCGGCGCCGCGGGAGAGGTCGACGGTGAGCGGAGCTGTGAGCTTAAAGATGATATGCCAAGGTTTGTAAGCCTGGGCCACCGCATGCACCTGTTGAAAGGAGAAGCCTATGCGGGACGCCTTGTTCTTCTTTTGCAGCTGGAAGCCGTCGCACACCACCTCGATGCGGAAAGGGTAGCCGCCCCAGCTTTCCTCATTGCAGGTGAGTGTCAGGCCTTTAGTGGCCGATTTCTTGCGCCATTCGGCAAACTTGTCCTGGGCCGTCAGGGAGACGACATACCAGACCACCGACCATGCGCCCCAAAGGAGCAAGACAGTGAAGAGCGGCAGCAGCATGCGCCAGGGTTTCGCTGATCGGTTCATTCTTGTAAGGGACGGCTGATTGACATGATAAACAGGGCAGGATGATGGACGAGTTCTGGGTGTTTGGCTATGGCTCGCTGATGTGGAAACCAGGCTTTCCGCATTTGGCGCGCGCACCAGCGCGGCTCTATGGTGCACACCGTCAGCTCTGCGTCTACTCTTTCTATCACCGGGGCACAGAAGATGTGCCCGGCCTGGTCATGGGTCTCGACAGGGGCGGGGCCTGCCGGGGGGCGGCATATCAGGTGGCGCCGGAGGATTGGAAAGACACGGTTGACTATCTCAGAGCGCGCGAACAGGTCACCATGGTCTACCGGGAGGCCTATGTGCGGCTCCGCCTCCTAGAGCCGGAACCGCGTGATGTCATTGCCTTATGCTATCTGGTGGATCGCGCTCATGTGCAGTATGCGGGAAACCTCTCGGTTGAGGATCAGCTGAAATTCGTTCTCCAAGGGGTGGGGCATTCCGGAGAGAACCCGGAATATGTGGTGAAGACCGTGGAACATATGCGCGAAGCCGGCATTCACGACAGCAAGCTGGAACAGCTGGTGCACCATCTGGAAAAGGAGCACTAGAGCGGCGTGAGACAGCTCCGGATCCTTCGAGAGAAGGCGCGATCTCACACCGCTCTAGGCGGCCGCAAAGCCCCAGGCGGGAGGCGTTTCCAAACCAAACAAATCCACTTGCGTATCTGAGAAACCATCGATGCGCTCCACCGACGGCTGGCGGCGCACAGGCGGCCCTGGACGGAAGCGCACCACGCCGCCAAGAGCCGGTTTCAAATCGCAGACAATGTCCTCTGCCTTTCGGTCGTTTTCGGCGAGCAGATGCACATGGACCTCATCGCCCCCTGAAGACCGGATGAGCTTCGCCGCTTCCCGGCTGGCCGCTTCCCAGACGGCCGGAAAGCGCCCGATGGCCAGCGCCTCCCGGCTGCCATCAGGGCGTTTGTTGGCGATCACATAAACCGCGCCTGGCAGGGGCGGGCAGGCGCCCGGCTTGTAGATGGAGAAGATATAGCGGGTTCCAGATTGGCCGGACCAGTAATGGAAACGTCCGCCGAGGGGGAGGGTTTCTGAGGCTGAAGAGGTGGTGTTTTTGACGTTCTCGATCATGAGAACAAATATAGAACATTTAGCAGAGAATGCAAGCAAAATCTGAACGCATTGTCAGCCGCATTTTGAATAGCCGCACGACAGGCAGGTGGCGCAGCCTTCCTGGAAGGTGAGGGCGGCATCGCCGCAACGTGGACACTGGCGCAAGCCTGCACCCACACCATCATTCACCACCATGACCTGCTCAGCGCCATCGCGGTCACCCAATGCGCCGGTCTCTCCGGGCTTCAAAAAGCCTGTGTCTATCATATGCCGCTCAATGATCCCGCCGATGGCCGCCAGAAGGCTGGGCACATACTTGCCTTCCATCCACTGACCGCCGCGCGGATCAAACACGGCCTTGAGCTCTTCCACCACAAAGGACACATCACCGCCGCGCCGGAACACCGCTGAGATCATGCGGGTAAGGGCAACCGTCCAGGCATAGTGCTCCATGTTCTTGGAGTTGATGAAAATCTCAAATGGCCGGCGCCGTCCGTTTTGGATGATGTCGTTCAGGGTCACGTAAATGGCATGGTTTGAATCGGCCCATTTCAGCTTGTAGGTGAAGCCGGGCAGAACGGGCTCACGCTCAAACGGTTGCTGCATGTACACAACCTCCGCCCCGTCCTGGTTTGCAAAACTGGGCATGGTGGCTTCCAGCGGCAGCAAGGGTTCGGTGGCGCTCTCTTCAGGCGCTGGATCCTTGTCGTCCGAAACGCTCAACACCGATCCGGTAATGTCGTTCGGCCGGTAGGTGGTGCAGCCTTTGAGACCGCTCTCATAGGCTTTGATGTAGACCTCGCGGAAATCTGCAAACGAGATGGTCTCCGGCACATTCACAGTCTTGGAAATGGAGCTGTCCACATAAGGTTGCAAGGCGGCCTGCATCGTCACGTGATCGGCCGGGGTCAGCTCCTGCGCGGTGACGAATGCCTCGGGCAATTCTGCGTTCTCGCCAAACTGGTCTTTGAAGGCCCGGTAGGCAAAGTCGGTGACCGTTTCAGACCGCTTGCTGCCATCCTTCTCAAGCACATTGCGCTGATAGCTCCAGGCAAATACCGGCTCGATACCGGACGAGACGTTTCCGGCGAACAGGGAGATCGTGCCTGTTGGGGCGATCGAGGTGAGCAAGGCGTTGCGGATGCCGTGCCGGGCGATGGCATCGCGCACGTTGTTATCAAGGCCCGCAATATGGGGCTGGGCCAAATAGGCCTTCTTGTCGAACAGGGGGAAGGCGCCCTTCTCCTCAGCCAGCTGAGTGCTCGCCAGATAGGCGGCGCGCTCGATTGCCTTCATCCAGGTGCCGGCCTGACGCGCAGCGGCGTCGGAGCCATACTTCAGGCCGCACATCATGAGCGCATTGGCAAGACCGGTGACGCCGAGGCCGATCCGCCGTTTGGCTTCGGCCTCTTTGCGCTGGGCTTCCAGCGGGTATTGGGAGAGGCTCACCACATTGTCCATCATCCGCACGGCGGTTGACACCAGGCCCGCCAGCTCAACTTCATCAATCGCGGCATTCGGTCCAAACCCGCCGCGCACGAGCGCGGCCAGGTTGATGGAGCCCAAAAGGCAGGCGCCGTAGGGCGGCAAGGGTTGTTCGCCGCATGGGTTGGTGCTGTTGATGGTCTCGCAATAGGCCAGATTGTTGACCTTGTTGATGCGGTCAATGAAGATCACCCCAGGCTCTGCATAGTCGTAGGTGGCCTGCATGATCTTGTCCCAAAGCGCGCGGGCTTTCAGGGTCTTGTAGACCGTGCCGGAGAACACCAAAGGCCAATCTGCATCCGCCTTGACCGCTTCCATGAAGGCATCTGTCACAAGGACGGAGAGGTTGAACATGGCGAGGCGGCCGGGCTCGCGCTTGGCAGAGATAAAATCCTCAATGTCGGGATGATCACACCGCATGGTCGCCATCATGGCCCCGCGGCGTGAGCCGGCAGACATGATGGTGCGGCACATGGCGTTCCACACGTCCATGAAGCTGAGCGGACCTGAGGCATCCGCGCCGACACCTCTGACGGGTGCACCTTTGGGCCTCAGCGTTGAGAAGTCGTGGCCAATGCCGCCACCCTGCTGCATGGTGAGGGCGGCTTCCTTGAGCCCGGTAAAGATGCTCGCCATGTCGTCGTCCAACGTGCCCATGACGAAGCAGTTGAACAGGGTGACTTTGGTGCGGCCGGTGCCTGCGCCTGAGAGGATGCGGCCGGCCGGCAGGAACCTGTAGCCATCAAGCGCTTCAAAGAACTCAGCCTCCCGGCTCTCCTGTTGCTCCTTAGGTTCTGCCGCCGCCAAGGCGCGGGCGACCCTGTGCCAGCTGTCGGTCACTGTTTTGTCGGCCGCGCACTCCGGCGAGCCGGCGAAGCGGTACTTCATTTGCCAAATGTCACCGGAGATGCCGGGCAGGCTTTCAGGCGTGATCAGGGACTGTTTGCTCATGGGTCAATACGCAAGTTGAGTGGCCACCGGAACAGAAATGTTCTGCATTTGTTTCTATCACAGAACGGGGCCTCACCGCAAGCTGCGCGCATGGCTCTATGATCACGTATGGTTAACGAAACCTGTGCGCTCAAACGCCGCCGGAGTTGGCCAAGCGGCTGGTGCTGGTTCCCGGGAAGAGGCCGGTGCGCACCCAGGCCAAGATGAGCTTTGAATACTCGCTGACGAACAGAGCCGCGGTGCGGCTGTCTGCCCACCATTTCTTGGCCGGCGCTTTGACCGGGTAAGGCACGAGTTTCAGACCCGGCATGGCATTGCCGAACTCGATCAGCGTGCGGGGCATGTGAAACGAGGAGGTGACCAATATCAAGCTCTTGTACTTGTGCTTGGTGGCCCACTCGGCAGCTTCCTTTGCGTTACCGATCGTGTCTTGGGCCGTTTTGCCGAGATCGACGCAGCAGGCGAAGAGGTCTTTTGAGGTTTTGGTGGCGTCAATCAGCTGCTTGGAAGTGGTCGCCGGGTAGACGCCGCTGATCAGCAGGCGCTTGCCCTGATCCTTGCGGAGAAGCTCAAGCCCAGCCTTAATGCGGCCGGTTGCTCCCGTGAGCACAACAATGGCGTCGGCTTCGCTGCCGGGGACCTGCACCTGGCGCTCAAGCGCTGCGGTGAAGCGAAAGAACCCCACGACCGCGGCGATCACCACGAGCATGGCGGCGATGGCAAGCAGGCTTACCAGCTTTGAGGGCTTCCGCTCACGCGTTGGCTCAGGAGGTGTCTCAGCCATTTCCATCAAAAATCGCCCTAAGGCTCGTTGCTCTCAACTTCTATTGAGACCAACATGGGTATTTTGTCCAGTCGTGTAATCTCAGTTCACAGATTACAGAACGCGCCGGAGCATACTGACGACGGCCAATCTGGCAGTGGTTACACAGATCAATGTGGCCACAAGAGGGACGATGGTGAGAAGGGCATAGTTTTCGGGCGTGAAGGACAGCGGGCCATAGAGCAATTGGCGCCCGACCTGGACGAGATCGCCGGTCTGATCGCCTTTGGTGGCGATGCCCAGGGCCGCAAAACTGGCCAGACCGCCGATCATGCCGATGATGCCGGCCCGCACACCCATCTTCAAGAAGTGGCGTTGGACCTGGAATGCAATGAAGCTGTTTTCCGCGCCGGCCAAATGGAGCACCTGAATGGTGTCGCGGTTGGCTTCCATGGCCGCGCGCGTGGCGAAGATCACCAAGGCTATCGCTGCGATGGAAACCAGAAGGAGGATGCCGTAGCTTGACAGGGTGAAGGTGCCTGCGGTTCGGGTGATCTGGGCTTGCCATTGCCTGTGGGTGTCGAGCGTGCCGCCGGGCACCTGGACGGCAATGTCGTTTGCCAGCCGGTCATAGTCCGGGGGATTGTCCGGATCAATCTCAACGGAGATGAGCCTGGGGATCGGCAACTCCTCCAGGACCTTTGCCGAGCCGAGCCAGGGCTCCAGCAGCTCAGCCGCGTCAGATTGCTTCAAGACCGTGGTTGCCGTGACCCCTGGCGTGGCCTTGAGCACAGCCAGGGCCTTGTTGATGGCCGTTTCCAGATCCGCACCGTTCGCGGGCCTGATTTGAACGGTGACCTCGCTGGCAATGTTGGATGACCACAAGTTCACCGATTTTGAGACGATGATCAACGTGCCGAGCGCAAGACACGCCAAGTAGCACATGATGCTCATGGAGGCGGTCAATGCGCGGCCGGAGAGGCCCGTGTCAGGCAGGATTTGGCTGAAAATTCTGCCGCGATACTTGGTTTTGGGGGCTTTTGAAGCGCGTGCTTGCATAGGTTTTCAAGATTACCGGGTCACGTGCAGTTCGCCGCCTGCCAATTGCAGACGCGGTGCCGAATATTGGTTGAGCAGATCAAGATCGTGAGTGGCCAGGACAACGGTCGTGCCCACTTTGTTGAGCTCAATGAAGAGCCTCAGGAGACGTTTGCCCAGTGCTGCATCCACATTGCCGGTGGGCTCGTCCGCGAGCAACAGGTCGGGCTTGCTGATCACCGCCCGGGCAATGGCGGCACGCTGCTTTTCCCCGCCGGACAGGATGGGCGGGTAGCTGTCAGCCCTGTCGCCCAAGCCCACCCATTCGATGAGCTCCATCACATCATCGCGGTAGGTGGAGGGTTTGCGCTTTTGAACTCTGAGCGGCAGGGCCACATTCTCAAACGTGGTGAGATGATCCAGAAGGCGGAAGTCCTGGAAAACCACGCCGATCTTGCGCCGCATCTTGGGCAGTTTGGCAGAGGAGAGGGCGGCAATGTCGGCGCCGAAGATCCGCGCGCTGCCCCGGCTTGGTTTCAGCGAGAGGAACATCAGCCGCAAAAGCGAGGTTTTGCCCGCCCCCGAGGGGCCGGTGAGAAAGTGAAACGAGCCCTTCTCAAGATGGAAGTTGACGTCGCGCAGCACCTCCGGGCCTAGACCGTAGCGCAAGCCAACATTTTCAAACCTGACCAAAGACCCATCTCCTCATCGGTTCTGCATGCAGATTGTGCCGGTGCCGGACGGAGTGTTAACCGCCCCTTAACCCAGATTCGCGCTAACTTAGTGTTGGAACCGCTGGCCTCTCGCGAGGCCCGTTCATCAAAATCGAATCACTCAACAAGGCAACGTGGATGATAATCACCTGTCCGGACTGTGCAACATCCTACGAGCTTCCCAGCGAACTTATCGGGCCTGATGGTCGGCTGGTTCAATGTGATGAGTGTGGCAAAATCTGGACCCAGCCTGCGGAGTTGCCGGAATCGGAGCTGATTTTCCAAGAAACTCCGCCGGTTAGCGCTCTCAGCCAGCCCGATGCGTCCGTAAGGGCGCCCCAGCCGCCGCAGCCGGATATGCACTATCTTGAGAGCTCGGACGTGTCTGCCGTTGTGGATGAAGGCGAGCCGGAGCCCATCGAAACTCTGGACTATGAGGTTGTTCCGCCCGATGCGCCGGGCACGGCGTTGATGGTGGTGCCGCAGCCGCCGTCGCGCGAGGAGGTGGAGCGTCAGGAACGGATCAATGTTCAATCGGAGGCGGCGCGCCTGGCGCGGGCCTCTCACAGTGCCAAACTGGCCTATGAACGCAAACGCCAGAAGCGCGCAAGGACGCTGAAGGGCTGGGGTGTTCTGGCCGCCGGCGTGACATTGCTGGCCGCGCCCGCCGTGGCGTTTCCCCACCAGGTGACCGTTATGTTCCCGGCCGCCGCCCAGCTTTACGCCAAAGCCGGCGTCCACGTGAACACCCGCGGTCTTGAGTTCCGCGAGATTTCATACAGGCGGGTTTTGGAGGAAGGCTCAGTGGTGCTGGAGGTCGAAGGCAAGGTGGTGAACGTCTCCGGCATCAAGCACGAGCTTGCTCCGGTCCACATTTCCCTGCTGGACGATCAAAAGCACAGTCTCTACAGCTGGACTTTGAAGGCGGAGCCTGGCGTGGTGGAAGCCGAAGGGGCGGCCACGTTCAAGACGCGGCTGGCCGCACCGCCCGACGATGCGACGAACCTCAGGGTCAGATTTGCCCTGCCCGGAGAGGCGCCCTAAGGCCCCTTGCACCTTTTAGTGGGCGGACATCACCGGCTTGATGATCATGTTGTCAGCGTCGGACTTGCCAGGCGTTTTGACGCCAACATCCTTTTCCACCAACAGTTCCAGCTTGCGCAGCTCAGATTCCTCTTCGGCCAGGGCGTCATTGGCCAGACCCAGCTGAACTTCCAGCTCTGCAATGGATTTGAGCAGGTTGTCGCGCCGGTCGCGGGACGCCTTTGCCGTGGTTGGATAGCTGAAGTGGCTGGGATCAGACACTCCGGAACGCTCTTCTTCGTTGGAAATCATCTGGAGAAGATCGTTCTCCTTACGCGCAAAGTCGGCGATCATGACTTCAATGTCCTGAACGTCGCGTTGCTTTTCCTCCACCTTAAACTGTTGGAGGCGAATTAGGGTATCGCGTGAACGCATCGATTTAGCCCCTGCTTACTCACTCAAACTGGTACACACACTGTTGTTGATCCCATCGTTTCGGCGAACGCGCCTTCACACCCCATGGCGAATCAACTACTTCAGTGAAGGTTCTTCTCTTCACAGGGGCTGATCATGCATGTGAAGGCTTTAAGGCCCGGTAAACCGTGGCGAAGAAATGTGACAGTGCTTTAAAAGAGGCAGGGAAAACGCCCCATTTGCGCGGAAACCCAGCACAGTTCGTTGCTTTTGTCAGCTCACTTAATGTCTTCAACAGGGTAGCGAACCTCATATTCTGCTTAAGAAAATTAGGTTTTGTTAACCAATTGAAGGGTATTTTTAACCATCGGAATTAACCGTTGGTTCAAGGTGAAGGCCGGAATGTGTTCCCGTCCGGCGCAGATTGAGGCCTAATCAGGGGCTAAAGTTAGAGGGGAATTCGAATGAGAGTTCTTTTAATCGAGGACGACACAGCCACAGCTCAGAGTATCGAGCTGATGCTCAAGTCGGAAGGCTTCAATGTCTATACGACGGATCTGGGCGAGGAAGGTGTCGATCTGGGTAAACTGTACGACTACGATATCATTCTTTTGGACATCAACCTGCCGGATATGAGCGGGTATGACGTCCTGAAATCGTTGCGCGTCTCCAAGATCTCAACCCCCATCCTTATCCTCTCTGGCCTGGCTGGAATTGAGGACAAGGTGCGAGGTTTGGGCTTCGGCGCTGATGATTACATGACCAAGCCGTTCCATAAGGACGAGCTGGTGGCGCGGATCCAGGCTGTTGTGCGGCGCTCTAAGGGGCACGCCCAATCCATCATCTCAACTGGCGATCTGAAAGTGAACCTGGACACCAAGACGGTGGAAGTGGACAACCAGCGGGTTCACCTCACCGGCAAGGAATACCAGATGCTCGAGCTGCTCTCTTTGCGCAAGGGCACCACGCTCACCAAAGAGATGTTCCTCAACCACCTTTACGGCGGTATGGAAGAGCCGGAGTTGAAGATTATCGACGTGTTCATCTGTAAGCTTCGCAAGAAGCTGGCGGCGGCCACCGGTGGCAATCATCACATCGAAACCGTGTGGGGCCGCGGCTATGTGTTGCGCGACCCGGTTGACGGCGCTGAGGACCTCAAAGAGTCCGCTTAAGCTTCAGAGTACAAGTGGCAACAAAAAAGCCCTGGATCCTTCAAAAGGTCCAGGGCTTTTTGCTGTTCAGATTTCGCCTTCAATGCGTGTGCTGCGGAAATGCTCGGTGAGATCGAAGGTGCCGTGCTTGCCGAGGGCGCCGAAGTTTTGATCCAGCCACTCCGACGCGGTATTGCGGCCAATGTCACGCAAGTGCACCAGGAAGGCCCATTCCGCATTGAGCTTGGATGAGGCGCTCAGCTTGGAGAGTTCATCGTCGGCCTCCACCAGATGCATGCGCACCCGCTTATAGCGCTCCACATCCAGATTTTCGGTTTCAATCAGGCGGCTGACAAACTCGATCGCCCTCATTTCCTTGTTCAGCGATGCATTGAAAGTGATCTCATTGATCCGGTTCAGGATCTCCCGCGAAGTTTGCGGCGTTTCAGCCCGCTCCATCGGGTTGATCTGGACGAGCATGATATCGTCAGACTCGCAATGGTAGAAGAACGGGAAGAGCACCGGGTTGCCCATGAAACCACCGTCCCAGTAAGGAATGCCATCGATTTCCACAGCCTGGAACAAGAGCGGCAGGCAGGAGGATGCCAGCACCGCATCGGTGCTGATATCGTCTCCTGTAAACACCTTCACCCGGCCGGTATGGACGTTGGTGGCCGAGATGAACACCTTGATATCCTGACAGCACCGGACCTTCTCAAAATCGATGCGGCTCTCCAGCAGATCCCGCATGGGGTTGATGTTCGCCGGATTGAGGTCGTAGGGCGAGGCCATGCGGGTGAGCATGTCGAAATAGAGGTAGGCCGGGTTGTGATCCAGGCTGTAATTGCCTTGCCAAATGTCCAGCGGCGAGCGCTGGATCGGGCTAAAGGCGCCGATCTTCGCAATCTCCTGCCAAAAGTCGTGCAGGGCTTCGCGGGCCCCATCGTGGCCGGCGCGCATGAATCCGTCCACCAGAACCACCGCGTTGACAGCGCCCGCACTGGTGCCGCTCACGGCCTCAACGTGGATCCTGCCGTCTTCTAACAACCGGTCGAGCACACCCCAGGTGAAGGCGCCGTGGGCGCCGCCGCCTTGAAGGGCCAGGTTCAAGAGCTTGGTCTTGGCCTTTGCCATGGTCGGGTTCCCTTATTGAGCGGTCCAGCCGCCATCCACCGCAATGTTGGTGCCGGTGATTTGCGCCGCGCCGTCAGAGCACAGAAACAGGGCGGTGTCGGCGATCTGCTCGACCGTGACGAACTGTTTGGTGGGCTGTGCCTCCAGCAAGACGTCGCGCTTGACCTCTTCTTCGGTGATCCCGCGGGCCTTTGCCGTGTCGGGGATCTGGGCCTCCACCAGGGGGGTCAGCACATAGCCGGGCGAGATGGCGTTGCAGGTTACGCCATGTTCGGCCAGTTCCAGGCCCACCACCTTGGTGAGGCCCACGAGGCCATGCTTGGCGGCCACGTAGGCGGACTTGTAAGGAGAGGCCACCAGCGAGTGGGCCGAGGCGATATTGATGATGCGGCCCCAGCCGCGCTCCTTCATTTGTGCGGCCACCGCCCGGGTCATGTGGAAGGCCGAAGAGAGGTTGAGGGCCAGGATCGCATCCCATTTGCCCACCGGGAACTCTTCAATGGGCGCCACATGCTGGATGCCCACATTGTTGACCACGATGTCGATGGAGCCGAGCTCTTCGCGTGTCGTCGCGATGAGGCCGTCAATGGCCTCCGGCTTCATCATGTTGGCTGCGTTGAAGAGAACCTTGGTCCCGGCCTCAGCAACCTGTGCCCTGACCGCTTCGTTTTCTTCGGCCGAACCCAGCCCGTTGAGCACAACGTTTGCGCCGGCGCGGGCCAGGCCATGGGCGATGCCCAGGCCGATGCCCGAAGTGGAACCAGTGACGATGGCGTTGCGTCCTTTAAGCGAAACACTTGCACCCATAGGCAGGGGCCTCCTTGGTCTTGACCAGATCTTTTTGTGCACTGCAACGTAATTGCTGTGCTGCAAAAAACAAGTCAAATGGCGC
>JBCDDQ010000145.1:0-11908 GCA_039180225.1 Pseudomonadota bacterium | reverse complement strand
GTTGCTCCTGAAACGCCGTCGCCAGTGTCGTTTACGCCTGATCCGGAGCCTTCCGCACCGCTGCCTGTGGAGCAGACGCCCGAACCGGCTGCCGATCCATCAGATCTCGCACCGGATGTTCCCTCGCCGGTGTCGTTTGAGCCTCAGCCGGAACCCTCGACCCCTGATGACACTGCCCAGCCGGTGGCGCCGGCCGCTTCTGAGCTTGCGCCGGATGTCCCGTCTGCCGTGTCATTCGATGCCGCACCTCAGCCTGACGTGCCGCAACCGGTCGTTGACGTCCCAAGTGTGCCTGAGCCGGAGCCCGAGCCCGCGCCTGAGCCTGCGGCGCCAACGCTGGCCCCAGATGTGCCATCGGCTGTCTCATTTGCTCCCGAGCCGGAGCCAACTCCATCGGCGCCGGCTGCAACCGAGATCAGCCCCGACCCCATCACGCTTGAGGCCGCCTTCCCTCCGTTGGCGCCGGATGTGCGAGTAGGGGCTCCGTCTGACAGTCCGTCAGCGGAGGCCGCGCCTGCGACCGTTGCACCGCAGACCGCCGCTCCTGCCGCATCTCCCCGTCCCATGGTGGTGATGCCGGCTCAACAGGACAGCGGACTTGTGCGCCGGCCTGAGCCGCAGGGCTTGACCCATCCGAGCGATGAGGAGGCCGTGCTCGCCTCAGCCGCTCCCGCCAGCCCGCCAGCCTCAGCCGCGTTTCCAGAGGATGTGTTACCGGAGCCGGTCCAACATGGGGCCGCGCCTGACGATCTTCCCGATGTGCCCCCAGCGGTTATCAACGCGTCTGTTGCCGCGCTCACCAAGGCGTTTACGCCCCAAGAGGGTAGCAATCCGCCTGCAGCCATGCAGGAGGAGACCCTGCGCCAGCCAGGCCCGCCGGAGACGGCTACTCCGCCATTGTTGACGCCGCCCCAGGTTGAAGAGCGTCCCAACGTGGCCATGCCGCCTGAGCCTGCGCAACCCGCAACTTCTCAGCCGCAACCGCAAGCGGCACCTGAGTTTGAACCGGCCTCGCCAGCGCCCGCGGTTCCTGCAGAGCCGGTGGCACAAGCCCCTGTTGCCGAGCTTCAGCAGCAGCCAGAGCCGGAGCCAATGCCAACCCAGGTCGCGCCCGCTGCAACCGCTGCGCCCGAGGTTGCAGAGCCCCAGCCTGCGCAGCCTGTGACGGTTCCGCAGGAGCCGGCCCTGCCAGCAGCGCCTGCGCCAGAAGAGATCGCTGAGCTTGAAGAGGTTGACGCGACAGCCGGGCTTCTGGATGAGGAGAAAGCACAGCGGTCGGCGGAAATCGTGCGTGAACTCCTCGACCTGATGGCCGCCCCATCAGGCAATGTGCAACCCCAGGAGCGTGCGCTGGCGGCTGATACTCTGCACAGAATGCTGACCAAAATTCCAGAATCCTCCAAGCTGGAGCTGGCCGAGCGAATCGCCATTATGGATGATCCTCCCGCCATGATCGTTTCGCGCTTGGTGCTGGACAAGAACCTGGATGTGGCCGGCCTGTTGATCGAGAAGGGCTCGGTGGTGAGCGACCAGGATCTCTACACCCTGGTAGACAGCAACGACATTGAGAAGTGCATCCTGATCGCGCGGCGCCGTCTGGTGTCCCCGGGCGTGGCCAATGCGCTGGTGGACAAGAATGAGCCGCGCATCCTGCTCGCATTGGTGCGCAACCCCGAAGCCAGCCTTTCGCCGTCAATCCTGCAGCGCCTGACCGAACTGGCACGCAACCAGCCAGATTTACAGGCGCCGCTGGTCACCCGTCCGGATATGACACCTCAAGTGGCTTTTGATCTCTTCTGGTCCTTGCCGACGGAACTGAGACGCTATGTGTTCTCACGCTTTCTCACCGATTCCGGCATGCTGGAGCGCATCCTGCGCGTGACCATTGCCGCCGAAGAAGGCGATCTGGGCGAAGATGTGTGGAGCGGCCAGAACTTCCCACCCGATGAGCACACTGCCGAGGCAGCCAGCTTGATCGAACAGGGCAAGATTGATGAGGCCACCAAGCTGCTGGCCCAGCTTGGCCGAGTGAGCGAGAGCAATGCCAACCGGATCATTGTGGACCCGAGTGGCGAGCCGCTCACCATTATCTTCAAGGCGTTGGGCATTTCGCGCGCCGAGTTTGCCGACACTCTGGAGCGCTGGCGGGCCTCACCGGCCGCAATTTTGCGCGCCGACCGGGACATTGATGAACTGAAAACGCTGTTTGATGTTCTGTCCTACAACAAAGCGCGGGTCGTGCTCACCTATTGGGATTGGCTGGCCCGGAAGTCCGGCACGTCCCCTGAAGAGGATGGCGCTGTCCCTGCCTAGACCGTTCTTTAAGGAAGTCGCATGACGCTGCGCAGTTTGATCACCGCCATTGTCGTTGTTTGTCTATTCGTGGGCGTGGCCGGATACAGCCTTTTGTCCGCCAACACGGCCCCTGTGGTCCAGGTGCTGGGCTCTCCCAGCGTGACGTCCAACGGCAAGGACCTGCCAAATCTGGCGGTCAGCTTGACCTTTTCTCAAGATGGCAGCCGCGTGGTGGCCTGGCAGAAGGACGGCACCATTCTGTCCTGGGATCTGAGATCAGGTCGAGCCAAGCCTCTGGGGCGCTCGGACACCGTCTTTGCCATGTGCGGCGCCAAGGACCTGATGCTGAAGACCGCAGCCGGCGGTGTTCTGTCAGTTGAAACTCTGGCCGGCAAGGTGGTCACCCGGTTGGAGCTGGGGCAACTGAACCATGTGGCCTGGTCAGCCGATTGCGCCAAGTTCGCCCTGGCGCTGAAGGACAAAAGCGAGATTGAGCTCTGGGACGGTCGCCAGCTGTTCCACCTGGCCACAACCGCCACATCTATGCCCGTGCGCGGTGGCCTCAGCATGTCTGCAGATGGAGGGGAATTGGCGGTCGTTGTGGGCAAGGGGTCCACCACATTGGGCCACAGAACGGCAATTGAGGTGTTCTCGCTTAAGAGCGATGGCAATCTGGCCCGCAGAGCGCTTTACAGTGCGGCCAACAGCGCAAAAGGCCTTTGGAAGATGGCGTTCAACCCGCGCTCACCCCACCTTTATGTGAGCTCTCAGATTGCTGAAAAGTCAGGCCTGCGCAGCTTTGAGACCTCCACTGGCAGCGAAACCTGGCATCAAGCCGGCCGTGAGGCCTATGGGGTGAGAGCTCTTGCCGTCAGCCCAGATGGGACCCAGGTGATCAGCGGAGATGATCAGGGAAACCTTCGCATTCGAAATGCCGCCACAGGCGAGCAGCTGGCCAGCTACAACACCGGGCTGGTGGCACAATCTGTGGCGTTTTCACAGGACGGACGCAAACTGGCGGTTGCGCTTGAGGACGGAACAATCGCAATTCTAGATGTTTACGGGCACCTGAACGCCGGCACCTAGTGCGCCACGCGAGCCTCACACTTGGCCCGCCAAATCAAGCGATTTTTTTAAAATATTTTTTCCCCTGTGAACTGTGGGGATAGTGCTCATAACTCGCCGTCAGCACAAAATTGCCCCAAACTGGTTATCGCGTGAATCGCGGCGTGTGTTATCAGGGGCCCATGGACCCAGCACTGAATATCGCCCCAGAGGCGGCCAACGATGACGATGAAGACTACCGGATTGCCCCAAGCAACCTGGAGGCTGAACAGGCACTATTGGGCGCTATTCTGGTCAATAACGAGGCCTGCGATCGGGTGACCGGCTTTCTTCTGCCCGATCACTTCCACGAGCCCGTTCACGCCCGCATTTTCGAAACCGCCTCAACGCTGATTCGCGCTGGCAAGCTGGCCTCGCCGGTCACCCTGAAGACCTATTTTGAAAGCGACGCCACCTTAACGGAGATCGGCGGCACCGCCTATCTGGCGCGCCTTGCGGCAGCGGCCACCACCATCATCAATGCGGAAGAGTATGGCCGTACCATCTACGAGCTGGCCCAGCGCCGCCAGCTCATCGATATCGGCACCGACATCGTCAACGATGCCTATGAGGCCAATGTGGAGTTCTCCGCCCGCGATCTGATTGAGCGCGCCGAGCAGGAGCTTTACGACTTGGCCGAGACCGGCAAATACGGCCAGGGCTTCCAAAAGTTCCAAACCGCACTGACCGGCGCCATCGATATGGCTGCCAATGCCTATGAGCGGGACGGGGGCCTGTCGGGTATCTCCTGTGGCCTGACGGATATTGACGAGAAGCTCGGCGGCCTGCAGCCGTCCGACCTCATTATCCTGGCGGGCCGGCCGGCCATGGGCAAAACATCGCTCGCCACCAACATCGCCTACCAGGTGGCTAAAGCGTACCGCTCCGAACACCAGACGGACGGCACCGTCAAGGTGCTCGATGGGGGCGTGGTGGCCTTCTACTCCCTGGAGATGTCGTCAGAACAGCTGGCCACCAGGATCCTGTCTGAGCAATCTGAGATCTCATCAGAGAAGATCCGCCGCGGCAAGATCACCGAAACCGAATTCCAGCGCCTGGTTCAGGTCAGCCAGGAGATGTCCACCCTGCCGCTCTACATCGATGACACGGGCGGCATGACCATCTCCCAGATCGCTGCACGGGCCCGGCGCCTGAAACGCCAGCGCGGTCTCGGGCTCATCGTGCTCGACTATATCCAGCTGGTGAGCGGCTCTTCGCGCAAGGCGGCCGAGGGCAGGGTGCAGGAGGTGACCGAGATCACCACTGGCCTTAAAGCCCTGGCCAAAGAGCTGAATGTTCCGATCATCGCCCTGTCCCAGCTCTCGCGTCAGGTAGAAGCGCGCGACGACAAACGCCCGCAGCTGGCAGACCTTCGCGAATCCGGTTCCATCGAGCAGGACGCCGACGTGGTCACCTTTGTCTTCCGCGAGGAATACTACCTGCAGCGCCAGGAACCGCGTGCCGGCACTCCGGAGCATTTCGACTGGCAGGCGGACATGGAGAACGTGACGGGCACCGCCGAGCTGATCATCGGCAAGCAACGCCACGGCCCGACAGGCACGGTGAAGCTGCAGTTTGAAGCGAACCTAACGCGCTTTTCGAACTTCATCGCTGACGATCACCTGCCGGAAATGTACGAATAAGCTGCGCGGCAGTGCCCTTAAGAAGCCGCATCAAGCCTTTGAATCGACTCATGTTCCAGGCATTCTTCACCCAGAAGATGAGGCTGACAGCCGGTTCATAGTGACGCAAATTCGCCCATGGCGTTGCAGCGCACAATGTGCTTGGGTTGCAGCGGGGACGAACTGTTGAGTGGGACTTTAGGGCGCAAGCCTGCCGCGATCATGACGATGATGGATAAACCCGTTGGGGCCGCCTTGCACGAAGAGGGACGGCCGGCTTTTCCCGGCGCTGAGCTGCACATTGACCTGGCGGCGCTGGCCGACAATTACCGCATGTTCGCCGCTGAGGCTGCGCCGAGCGCCTGCGCTGCCGCCATCAAGGGCGATGCCTATGGGTTTGGACTTGCCCCGGTGGCCAAGTGCTTGTGGCGCGCAGGCTGCCGCACTTACTTTGTGGCGTTGACCCAAGAGGGGCTCGATCTCCGCGCGCTGCTACCGGACGCTGTTATCTACGTGTTGAACGGTCTCTTCCCCGGGGCGGCTGAGACCCTCAGCGCTGCCGGCTTGCGCCCGGTACTTGCAAGCCTTGAGGAGGTGGACGAATGGGCCGCCTGGTGCACGCGGAACGGCAAGCGTCTGCCGGCCGCCCTCCATGTGGAAAGCGGCATCAACCGCTTGGGCCTCACGGCAGCCGATGTGGAGGTGCTGGCGGATCAGACTGAGAAGCTGGACGCCTTTGATCTGACGCTGGTGATGTCTCATCTTTCCTCAGCCGACAGCCCGGACGCCCCGGCGAACCGGTCACAAGTTGAGCGCTTCAACGCTCTGCGCGCGCTTCTTCCGGATGCGCCGGCGAGCCTCGCCAATTCGCCCGGCAGCCTGAACGGGCCTGACTATCGCTATGACATGGTAAGGGTGGGGGTAGGCCTCTATGGCGGCGAACCCTTTGCAACAGGCCCCAGCCGGGTTAAACCGGTTGCCAGGCTGGTCTCGCATCTGGCTCAAGTGCGAACGCTTGCAGCCGGTGAGAGCGTTGGCTACGGGGGAACGTGGAGCGCAAGCCGCCCCAGCAAGATCGCGGTTGTTCCGATAGGGTATAAGGATGGCTATCTCCGGTGCTTATCGTCAGATCCTGAACAGCCGGATGCGTGGGTCTCGCTCGGCGGTCACCGGGCGCCCGTCGTGGGCAGGGTCTCCATGGACATGATCACCGTGGATGTAACCGACTTGCCGGATGGTGTGGCCGTGCGGGGGGCTGAGGTGGAGATCTTCGGCACCGACCCTACGGTGGGTGAATTGGCCAAAAGGGCAGGGACAATCTCCTATGAAATATTTACCGGTTTAGGTTCCCGCTTTGCTCGCGTATATTTGCCGGACGAATCTCTCTAGAGGTCACCTGTGGACAGTCTTGCCCGTTTGAACATCTTCGCAACAATTGGACGATTTGTTCTTGCCCTGTGCACAGAAGTCGGCCGGATTGTAATCTTCACCAAAAACAGCGTGTGGCATTGCTTCGCGCCGCCGATCTATTTGCGTCTGATCCTGCATCAGATGATCAGGATCGGGTACAACTCCTTGCCGGTGGTGGGCTTGACGGCGTTCTTCACCGGGGGTGTGCTGGCCCTGCAGATCTATATTGGCGGCACCCGGTTTAATGCAGAAAGCCTGGTGGCTTCGATTGTCGCCCTTGGCATAACGCGCGAGTTGGGCCCGGTGCTGGCGGGCCTTATGGTGGCCGGCCGGGTGTCTGCCGCCATTGCTGCCGAACTGGGCACCATGCGGGTGACCGAGCAGATCGATGCGTTGGTGACGCTCTCCACCAACCCCTTCAAATACCTCGTAGCCCCGCGGATCATCGCCGCCGTTCTATGCCTGCCCATGCTGGTGGCCATCGCCGACACGATCGGCATCATGGGCGGCTGGGTCGTGGGCACTAAGTCGCTCGGCTTCAACTCTGCCGTTTACATCAAGAACACGGTGGATTTCCTGGAGTTCAGCGACATCTTCTCCGGGCTGGTAAAGTCTGCGGTCTTCGGCTTCATCATCGCGCTGATGGGCTGCTACCACGGCTACAACAGCGCCGGCGGTGCCCAAGGGGTGGGTAAGGCGACAACCAATGCCGTGGTCTCAGCCTCCATTCTGATCCTGGCGGCCAACTACGTGCTCACCTCTCTCCTGTTCACCAGCTAAGTTGCCATGAACAGCGAAGCGCCACCCCGCAAGATCCCGCCGCCGCCGCGCAAGCCGCTGCCGCCGCCCGCGGCACCAGCGCAAAAGGCCGAGGCGCCGGCCGCACCGCCCGCTGAGCCGGCCGTTGAGGCGCCCATTGAGGCGCCCAAGTCCCCGATCCACATCAATCTGATGGACGTGCACAAGTCGTTCGGACCCAAGCATGTGCTGAACGGCCTGTCGCTTGAGGTGCCGCGCGGACAATCGGTGGTGATCATTGGCGGCTCGGGCACCGGCAAGTCGGTGACGCTCAAGTGCATTCTGGGCATCTTGACGCCGGATCAGGGCTCCATCCTGGTGGATGACAAAGAGATCATCGGCCAGCCGGCCCGCGACCGCGAGGCCATGCTGCGCCATTTCGGCATGCTGTTTCAGGGTTCGGCTCTGTTTGACAGTTTGAGCGTTTGGGAGAATGTGGCGTTTGGCTTGATCCAGGGCCGAAAGATGCCCCGGGGCGAGGCCAAGGAGATCGCGATCGCCAAGCTGGCCCAAGTGGGGCTCGGCCCGGAAGTCGGTGCGCTTTCCCCCGCTGAGCTCTCCGGCGGTATGCAGAAACGCGTGGGCCTTGCCCGGGCCATCGCGTCCGATCCGGATGTGATTTTCTTCGATGAACCCACCACGGGGCTGGATCCGATCATGGCGGACGTGATCAACGATCTTATCGTGAAGTGCGTGAAGGAAGTTGGCGCAACGGCGGTCTCGATTACGCACGACATGGCCTCCGCCCGCAAGATCGCCGATAAGATCGCCATGATCTATAAGGGTAAGATCATCTGGGAAGGCCCGGCCGGCTCAGTGGATGATAGCGGCAACGAGTATGTGCAACAGTTCATCAACGGCTCGGCGGACGGGCCGATCCAGATGGAAGTGCTGAAGCCCTGACCGCGGACCGCTCAGACAGCGGGGCGTCTTCCAGAAGCCACGCGCCGTTAAAGGGGACCATCCTTTTTGCATTATGCCTTGCCCTGGCAGGGGTGTTCGCCACCAGCTTCTATCTGAACCACACGCAAGGCAACTTGCTGCGCCAGCTCTGTCTCACATCGATTGAGGCTGTGAGCGATGGCGCACGGCCGATCCCTCAGCTCGGTCAGCTCGGCATGCCGAGAAAGTTCCGGCGGCGGGGAGCGTGTAACTATCAAGGCACCCGTTACGAGCGGGGGCTCATGATCAAGACCTACAGCCTTGGTCCTTATGATCTGGAGTATGAAATCGACAGCTGGTCTTTCTTCCGCTCCGAGGTCGAACGGCTTCGGGCAGCCTACATCACGGGACCGAACAAGCAGAAGCGGCTCCGGCTGAAGATCAGCCTCGGTCCGACACAGGCCAGCCTCGTCCCCGACCACCTGGAGCAGACGCAAAACTGATCCGGTAGGAGCCTTTTGAACGCCCGGTTAGCCGTCTCCGAACCGCGAACTCAACCACTAAGGCCAAATAGCGCTATTTTTGGTTTTGTGTCAGTGCTTTACGTGAAATTGGGTTCGTTCTGAAAATAAGACCAAAATGAACGCAATATACAACTAAAAAGTGGCAAATTCGGACAAAGTCATACCATTTAGCCAGTTTTCAGTGCGCGGCGGGCCGCGCTAGTGGTTTGCGCGCCACCATCGTCATGCCAAAAAAAAAGAGGGAGCCCGAACAACGCGCTCCCTCCAATCGCGAACAGATCGCTAGAGGTTTCCGGCCTTCAGCTCCTTGGCCAGATATTCTGATTGCCGGATCGCCAATGCCACGATCGTCAATGTGGGGTTGGCTGCGGCCCCTGTGGTCATCACCGAGCCGTCCGACACAAACAGGTTCGGCACGTCATGCGCCTGGCCCCATTTGTTGAGCACACCATCTTCTGGCCGCTCGCTCATGCGGTTTGTGCCCAGGTTATGGGTCGATGGATAGGGCGGGGTCCTGACGGTCTGCACAGCCCCGACCGACTTATACAGCGCCTCGGCCTTCTCATAAGCATAGGTGCGCATGGCCACATCATTGGGATGATCGTCGAAGTGGACCTTGGCGACCGGTTGGCCGAACTTGTCCTTCTTGCTGGACAGGGTGATCCGGTTGGTGGCCTGAGGCATGTCTTCGCCCACGAGCCACATGCCGGCAATGTTTGCATACCCGTCCATCATCGCGGTGAACTCCGGCCCCCAGGCACCGGGGTCCAGGAAGCTTGACAGGAATGCCGGACCAAGAGCCAGGGTCTCCATATAATAGCCGCCCACGAAACCGCGATCGGGATTATGCGTGACCTCATCACCGATGAACCCCGCCATGGTCTCACCGCGGAACATGTGCACGGGCTTCTCAAAGCGCGCATACATGGACCCCGTCATGTGGCGCATGTAGTTGCGGCCCACCTGATCTGAGCTGTTGGCCAGGCCTTTGGGGAACTTTTCGCTGGCGCTCAGAAGCAGCAACCGCGGCGATTCAATGGAGTTGCCCGCAACACAGACGACGCGCGCCGCCTGCCGCTGCTGGTTGCCGTCCTTGTCCATATAGATCACTGCATCAACCTTGCCGTCCGCATCATGCGTGATCTTGATGACCTGGCTCTCCGGCCTCAGGTCGAGCAGCCCGGTCTTCAATGCTCTGGGAATCTCGCGAACGGCCGTATTCCATTTTGACCCGTGCTTGTCGCCCTGGAAGTTGAAGCCGTCCTGGATCGATCCTGGCCGGCCGTCATAGGGCTCTGCGTTGGTGCCATAGGGGCCTGTGGCATATTTCCGGTACCCGACGCGCTCAGCCCCATTGGCGAACACCTTGTAATTGTTGTTCGCCGGCAGGGGCGGGCGGCCATGCCGGTGGGTGGAGCCGATCGCTTTTTCCGCCTCGTCGTAGTAGGGGGCAAGATCGGCTAGTGTGATAGGCCAATCCAAAAGTGACGCCCCGTCGATCTTTCCGTAGGTTGAAAGCGCCTTGAACTCATAGTCCAAAAAGCGCGGCGTAGCGCCGGCCCAATGGGTTGTTGTTCCGCCGACCGCTTTCACGATCCAGGCGGGCAGTCCGGAGAAGTCTTTGTGTACCCGCCAGGTTCCGCTGGTTTCGCGCGGATCAAGCCACGCCATTTGGGAGAACGCCTCCCACTCATCGTTCTTGTAGTCGTCAGGCTTAAGGTGCGGTCCTGCCTCAAGCACAACACACTTAATGCCGGCTTTGGTGAGTTCATAAGCCATCGTGCCGCCGCCGGCACCAGAACCGATAATGACGACTGCTTTTTCGTCCTTTGAAATCTCGTTCATTGTCTTCACCTCCCCTCTAAATCTCTGTAATCCGCGGCTCGGGAAGCCAGTCGAGATCGTTGTATCCACGCTTGATGTAACCGCCCTTGTCGTAGCTCGGCCCTTCATAGCCAAGCAGGCTCCAGACCTCTTTGTCATTGTAGAGCGCAACCACGGCCGTGCCGCGCACTTGGCCGAAGAACGGCGTTGTCTCGATCGACTTCAAGTGTTCGGTGGCTTTTGCATCATCCAGGTCCCCGAACGACTTCGCCTTCAGCGCTTGCAGTCCGTCCGCCAACACCTTTGTCTGCTCCAGCGTTTTGTTCGATGCCTCCACGATGGCATCGGTGGTGCGTTTGTAGGGGCCGTCCGGGAAACGGGCATGCGGGTACATGACGCGCACCACGCGCATTAAGAGCGCGTGACTGTCGGCGTCCGCGCCGGCTTTGCCTGCGTGTGCTTGGGACGCTCCGGCGACAAGGGCCGGCGCAACGGCCGCTGTGGTAATCGCCCCTGTAACAACTTTACGTCTGCTTATACTCATGGATACCTCCTCTTTGTTTTTGGGGTTTTGGCCCGCGATTTTGAGTTCAAAGAAAGCGCCCGTGCCGCTGTAAGACTTCGATTTCATAACCGTCAGGGTCCTGAACGAAGAAGAACTTCGCCAGCAACGTGCCGTCACGTTCGAACTCAACAAGCTTGCGGGGGTTAAGACCGGTTTGCGTGAATCTGGCGTGTTCGGCGTCCACGTCATCGACGCTCACGGCGAGATGGCCGTATCCGTTGCCAAGTTCATAGGGCTCTGTCTGTCCCTTGTTTACGGTCAGTTCGAGCTCAAACTCCGTTTCCGGATTGCTCATGTAAATCAAGGTGAACGTGTCGAAGTCGAGCCGATCGGCGACATCCAGCCCAAACGCTGTTTTGTAAAAATCGACGGAACGTGCTTCGTCCACCACCCGTATCATTGTGTGGATCGCTTTGGCCACTTCTATCCTCCCTGATAATTGAAGGTGCTTTTCTGGATAGAGTAGAGAGAGAAATCAGGTGGCGGGTAGTAGAGGGTTACTACATTTTGAGATCGCAGCTATCGGCGGCGTGGACTATTCGACGAGAAAATGGGTGGGCGCTCGAGCGTCCGGTGTTGAGGGCGAAGCTGACACTCTCATGGACTAGCGAGTTTCCGATAAGTGCCAGAAGTTAACTCTCGGCCGACTCTCGCGGATGCAACGAATGCCCAACTGCGCAGTTTTGGAACGGCAAGGTTCATTTGAAAACTCATCGAATTGTGTCATCAGATTGAAGATTTGCCACTGAGTGTTGCAGGTCGAATGATGGCACAAGGTCAGGCGCAGTAGCATGTAGAATAACCTCCACATCCGTTCGCGCGTTAGCAAATGTCTGGCGCAAAATTCTGTATGGTGCGCTGTCAATTTTTAAAATAGGTTTGTC
>JBCDDQ010000144.1:0-11992 GCA_039180225.1 Pseudomonadota bacterium | reverse complement strand
GGTGTTGGGCGCGGCGGTCGGGCTTGTGCTCTATGCATTGGAAGACACGATTGTGTTCTTCTACACCCCCAGCGAAGTGGTGGAGAAGAAGATCCAGCTCGGTTCACGGACCCATCGGCCACCAGGCCGCCCAGTCGGAACCGTTGCCCGAGCTGGATCTTCTTCTCCACCACTTCGCTGGGGGTGTAGAAGAACACAATCGTGTCTTCCAATGCATAGAGCACAAGCCCGACCGCCGCGCCCAACACCACAAGGGCACTGACGATCATGGTTGTGCGCCGCTGTTTGCGGGTCATGGCCATCAGTTGGTCTCCAGTCCCAGTTCACCTGCAAAGGCGTTCAAGCGCTCCAACGAGGCTGCATCACCCTCAAAATTGCCGCGCGCATCGCTCAGAGCCCTTTGCGCCAGGTCTTTCTGGCCCAGAACCATCCGGGCCCGCATGAGACGCAGCCAACCGCCCAGATCATCGCCCTTCTGAGCAAGACGGTCGGCCAGCCGGTTGACCATGCCTTTGATCATCTCCTGCTGATCGGCTTCAGACATCTGCTCTGCATTGGAGATCGTATCTTTGTCCAAAGCCGGCGGGCGGGTCTCATTGGCCTCAGCCGTTTTGACGCCCTCATCCGGCTTTTCCGGCTTTACGCCTTCTGCGGCCTGCGCGCGCTGAATGTGCGAAGCCACCGTCTGCCGCCATGGCGCATTGGGCGGCGCATCGGCCAAAAGCTCTTTCCAGCGGGTGATGGCCTCTTGTTTGCGCCCGTCCTGATAGGCAGCAATGGCCAGGTAGAACCTGGCTTTGGCCTGTTTGGGATTGATGCTTAAGGCTGCGGTAAAGGCCTTGTGGGCATCTGCTGTGACAAGCCCGGCCTCAGACATGGTGAGCGCTTCACCGTATGAGGTTTGCAGATCAGCATTGCTGGGCGCCAGTGCAACCGCCTTGCCAAAAGCGCCGGCCGCATCATGAAAACGGCGAAGGCGCATTAAAGCTGGACCCAGAACAGACCAGCCGCGCACATCGTTGGGCGTCTTCTCCAGCTGCTGTTCCACCTGAAGAACCAGTTTGCTCAAGTCCGGATTGGCATTGCTTTGCGCCGCACGCTGCGCGAGCGGTTGGCCCGGCAGGCCCGGCGAGCCCACATAGGCATAGGCGCCAATGGTCAGACCCAAGGCGCCAGTCGCGATAATGGCCGCGCCCATTTGCGCTTTGGAGCCACTCTCCACCTCCATCTTCGCTTGCGCATCTGCGGCGGCAAGCAGGCGGCGCGCGATCTCGGTCTTGGCCGCTTCGGCTTCCGCATCCGACAGCACACCGCGGGCAATATCTTGCTCCACCTCGGCCAACTGGTCTTTGTAGATATCAACCTCAGGCGTGTGCTCGCCCGGCGCGTCCGCCCCTCCGCGCAAGAGGGGCCGAAGCACCAGTAAAATCACGATAATTGTGGCTCCGGCAACGACAGACCAAAAGATCATGTGTTCTATTTAGTGTTGATCCAAGTCCAAGTGCAATCCACGCACACACTATCATGAGCGTAAAGGTGTCGCACTTCCGATCTCACACGTCGCTAATCCGTAGTCCGAATGGGATGAAATTGATAATGTCCGCCCGTTCCGGAAAACCGGCCTCGTTCTCATGGCCCTGCGCGGCGTGGTGCCTGCGCACTTGTCCTTGGATTGTGCAACGATGAAGAAATATTCCATATTTTCCCTGGCCCGCAATGCCGGGAACTATCACAAAGACTGGGAACGCGCCTGGCGCAGCCCGGATCCGAAGAAAGAATATGACGTGGTCATCGTCGGGGCCGGCGGCCACGGTCTCGCCACCGCCTATTATCTGGCATCCAAGCACAATGTGACCAATGTGGCTGTGATCGAGAAGGGCTGGCTGGGCGGGGGCAATACGGGCCGCAACACCACCATTATCCGCTCCAACTACCTGCAAGACCCGTCCATGGCCATGTACGAGCTCTCGCGCTCTCTCTATGAGGATTTGAGCCAGGAGCTCAACTACAACATCATGTTCTCGCCGCGCGGGCTGTTGATGCTCTGCCAGACTGAGCATGAGCTGCGCGCCATGAAGCGCACCAGCCATGCCAACCGGCTGGCCGGCATTGAGGCGGAGATGATCGACCGGGCCCGGGTGAAAGAGTTGGTGCCGATCATCAACGATTCCGAGGACTGCCGCTATCCGATCTTGGGCGCTTATTACCAGCCCCGCGGCGGCACGGCCCGCCACGATGCGGTGGCCTGGGGCTATGCCCGCGGATCGGATGCCCGCGGTGTGGACATTATCCAGCAGTGCGAGGTGACCAGCATCACCCGCGAAGGCAGCAGGGTCACCGGCCTCGACACCACCAAAGGCCACATCAAGGCCAAGAAGATCGCCGTTGTAACCGCCGGCAACACCTCGCTCGTCATGCAAATGGCCGGGGTATCCATGCCTATTGAGAGCGTCTGCCTGCAGGCCCTGGTCTCTGAGCCCATCAAGCCGGTCATCGATGTGGTGGTGATGGCCAACACCGTCCACGGCTACATGAGCCAGTCCGACAAGGGCGAACTGGTGATCGGCGGCGGCGCCGACAGCTACAATAACTACTCCCAGCGCGGCAGTTTCCCGGCCCTTGAGCACACGGTGACGGCCCTGGTTGAGACCTTTCCCATCATTTCGCGCCTGCGCATGCTGCGCCTGTGGGGCGGCATTGTGGATATGACCGGCGACCGCTCGCCCATCATTTCCAAAACCGATGTGGACGGGCTCTATGTAAACTGCGGCTGGGGCACGGGCGGCTTTAAGGCCATTCCGGGGTCCGGCTATGTGTTCGCCGACCTGATTGCCAGAGACCAGCCCGGCGACATTGCCGGCGCCTTTGGCCTGGACCGCTTCAAACAAGGCCGCACGATCGATGAGAGCGTGGCTGCGGCCGTCGCCCACTAAGGGAGAACTGAAAACAATGTTGGTGATCACCTGCCCTGTGTGCGGCATTGAAGGCGAAGAAGCCGATTTCCATTGTGGCGGCGAGGCGCACATTACGCGCCCGGCCACGGAAAACCCCGAAGGCATCACCGATGAGGCCCAGCGGGACTATATCTACATGCGCAAGAACCCCAAGGGCGTCCACTTCGAGCGCTGGCGCTGCGACCGGGGCTGCGGAAAGTGGTTTCATGCCTGCCGGCACACGGTGAGCATGGAGATCCTCGGCTATTACGGCATCACCCAGAAGCCCCCGGCCGCCTTATTGAAGAGGGCAGACCCCCTGTGGCAGGCCCACTTTGAGGCCCAGGCCAAGAAGGCGAAATCAAAATGAGCAACAAGCCTTACCGCGTCCCCACAGCAGGCACCGGCGGCACCGTCGGGCGCCTGATCGACCGCTCCCAGACGGTTGATTTCACCTGGAACGGCCAGAAACATTCCGGCTATGCGGGCGACACCCTGGCGTCCGCCCTTTTTGCCAACGGCATCCGCGTGGTTGGCCGCAGCTTCAAGTATCACCGCCCCCGCGGGGTGATAGGCCTGGGCTCCAACGAACCCAACGCGCTCGTGGGCGTGGGCACCGGTGCGCGCCTGGAGCCGAACATCCGGGCCACCCAGGTCGAGCTTTTCCCAGGCCTTGCCGCAACGGCTCAGAACGCCTGGCCCAGCGTTGAGTTCGACATCGGCCAGATCAACTCCCTGGCCTCCCGTCTCTTCCCGGCCGGCTTCTACTACAAAACCTTCATGTGGCCCCAGGCGTTCTGGAAGTCGGTCTATGAACCCATCATCCGCCGAGCTGCGGGGCTGGGCGTTGCTCCGGACGGGCCAGACCCGGACACGTACGAGCAGTTCAACTGCCACTGCGATGTGCTGGTGGTGGGCGGCGGCGTGGCCGGGCTTGCGGCAGCAGAAGCGGCCTCTGCCGGCGGCGCCCGCGTGATCATTGCCGATGAAAACCCCCAATTCGGTGGCATCAGCGATATTGCGGGCGGCACGCTGGACGGTGAGGCCCAATCCAAATGGGTCGCCGAGGCGGCACAGCGCCTGGCCCAGGCGGGCCATGTCCATGTGATGAGCCGCACCACGGTGATCGGCCATTTCCACCACAACTATGTGATGATGCTGGAGCGGGTTGCCGATCATGACCCGCGTATCATGAACGACGGCGCCCCGCGCCATCGGCTCTGGAAGGTGCGCGCCAAGCGGGTGATCATTGCTTCAGGGGCGATTGAGCGGCCCATTCCCTTCGCCAACAATGACCGGCCCGGCGTGATGCTCTCAACCGCGGTTCGCGCCCATCTCGTGCGTTATGGCGTAGCGCCGGGTTATCGCGGCGTGATCTTCACCAACAATGATGATGCCTACCGCACCGCAACTGAACTTCTGAGCGCAGGCGTGCCTGTGGCCCGCATCATCGATGTGCGCCCCGAACCGGACGGGCCCCTTGTGGAGGCCGCCAGGACCGCCGGCATAGAGATCTCCGCCGGCAGTGCGATTTGCGGTCTTTTGGCCAAATCCGGCGGCAAGCACATCACGTCGGTGAAAGTGGCACCCTACTCCACCACAGGCCGGGTTTCCGGGGCGGAAGAGCAGGTGGACTGCGATTTCGTTGCGGTTTCCGGCGGCTGGAACCCGGTGGTGCACCTGCACTGCCACAATGGCGGGAAACTGGATTTCAACGATGAGATCCAGAGCTTCGTGTCGCGCAAGCATGATGACCCGGTGGTCACCATCGGCTCAGCCAACGGCAGCTTCGATCTGGCCGCCCTCATGGACGAGGCCTACGCCGCCGGGGAAGCCGCTGCGGGGGCATCTGCAGCCAAGGCAAAAGCGCCAAAAGCTGCCTCGGAGCCGGAAGGGGCTCTGGAGCCGCTGTGGTATGCCCCGGCCACAGGCAAGTACAATGAGGGCAATAAGCACTTCATCGACTTCCAGAACGACGTGACGGCGGCCGATTTGGAGCTGGCCCAGCGGGAAGGCTACGAATCGGTGGAGCACACCAAGCGCTACACCACCCTCGGCATGGCCACCGACCAGGGCAAGACCTCCAACATTATCGGTCTGGGCGTCCTATCGGGCTCCACCGGCAAGCCGATCCCGGAAATCGGCACCACCACCTTCCGCCCGCCCTACACGCCCTTCTCCTTTGGCTCCATTGCGGGCACGCAAGTCGGTAAGCTGTTCCATGTGGTGCGCCGCACCGCGCAGTTTGACTGGCACAAAGAGGCCGGCGCCACCTGGGAGCCGATCGGCGACTGGCGGCGGGCCTATTGCTATCCAAAGGGCGAAGAGGACAAGCACGCGGCCATCAACCGGGAAATCCTCACCGTCCGGGGCAAAGTGGGCATCTTGGATGCCTCCACCCTGGGCAAGATCGAGATCAAAGGCCCTGATGCCGGGGCTCTGCTCGACCGGATTTACACCAACACCTTCTCCACCCTGAAGCCGGGCCGCGGCCGCTATGGCCTGATGATGAACGAGATGGGCTTTCTCTTCGACGATGGGGTCACCGTCTGTCTCGGCAAGGACCACTATCTGATGCACACCACGTCCGGCGGGGCGGAGCGCGTTGTGCAGTGGCTGGAGGAATGGCTGCAGACCGAATGGACCGACATGAAGGTGTTCGTCACCGCAGTGACCGAGCAATGGTCCCAGTTTGCCGTTGCCGGGCCCAAGGCCCGCACCCTTCTGGAGAAACTTGAGGGCGATGTGGACTTCAGCGCCGATGGGCTGGCCTTCATGAGCATGAGTGAAGGCACGCTCGAAGGCACCCGCGCCAGGGTCTTCCGCATCTCGTTCTCAGGTGAACTCTCCTATGAGATCGCCGTGCCCGCCAATACAGGCCGGGTGTTCTGGGAGAAGCTGCTGGCGGCCGGCGAAGAGTTCGGCGTTGAGCCCTACGGCACAGAGGCGCTGCACGTGCTGCGCGCCGAGAAGGGCTTCATCGCCATAGGCGATGAGACCGACGGCACGGTCACCCCGCTCGATCTTGGGATGAACTGGGCTGTCTCCAAGAAAAAAGCCGATTATCTGGGCAAACGGGCTCTGGAACTGCCCCACCTGGCCGATGAGAACCGCAAAGAGCTGGTGGGTCTGCTGACCGAAGATCCCAACGAGGTGCTGCCCGATGGCGCCTATGCGGTCTCCTCCGTCACTGAAAAGCTGCCGATGGACATGATCGGTCAGGTCACCTCAACCTATTGGAGCCCGACGCTCAACCGCTCCATCGCCATGGCGCTGATCAAAAAGGGACGGACCAAGATGGGAGAGAAGGTGACCTTCCCGGTGGCTGAAGGCAAAGTGATCCGGGCAGAGATTGTCGATCCGGTGTTCTATGACAAAGAAGGGGAGAGGCAGAATGTCTGAGGCTCTCATCATCACCGCGCTTCATGACCGCCAAGCGCCGGCAAACCTGGCGATTTCCATGACCGAGATCGTGGACCGCGGCATGATCGATCTGCGCGGCCTGCCCAAGGACAAGAAGTTCCTGAGCGCCGCCAAGTCCGCCCTCGGCGTGGCCTTGCCGACGGAGCCGTGCACATCAACTCAGACCGGCGAAACGCTGTGCTTTTGGATGTCGGTGGATCAATGGCTGATCGTATGTCCCCGCAAGGAAACGGGCGCGCTGCTGGGCAAACTGAACGGGGCGCTGGAGGGGATCTTTTCCCTGGCCGTGGACATGTCCGATGCCCGCTCCATCATCCGCCTGAAGGGCGAACGGGTGCGCGAGACCTTGATGAAGGGCTCATCGATCGACTTCACACAACCTGGGTTTGAGCCCGGCACGGTGCGCCGCATGCTGTTCGGCGAGATTGCGGCTATGGTGCATGTGGTGTCTGAAGCGCCGGAAGTGTTCGACCTGATGGTCTTCCGCTCTTATGCCCATCACGCATGGGACTGGTTGGAGGCAACAGCGACGAAGGGCAGCGAGGTTGGTTTCTTGAAGCCGGCTGAGGCGCCCGCGGTGGTTTGATCTCCCGTTATCGCGGAATTTCGCACAAGCAGAGTTTTGCGGCCCCTGGCTCCCCGCGTTCGCGGTGATGACGATGGTTGGGGGGGCGGGAATGACGAAAATTAAGGTTATTCCTCCACCCCGTCATCCCGGAATTTTGCGCAAGCAAAATATCCGGGACCCAGGGCGGCTCAAGCAGAGGAAGGAACGAGACTACTTGAAAACCTTACGCCATGCCGCCTCAGCAGCGCTCACCAGGCGATAGACGCCCTCGGAAATCATCATGGAGACGGTGACCGAGGAACTGGGCATGGGATTGATCGGTTGGGTCATGGGGCAAATCTCCTTTGAAGCGTGTGCCTGGATGATGCCCGCAGATAAGCGCTTTGACAAACGATGCTTTCTGATGTGATAAGTTAGAATATCTAATATATTAACGTTCAGATGAAACGAAATGCGCCGACTTCCGCCTCTAAACGCGTTGCGTGCGTTCGAATCAGCTGCCAGATGGCTCAGCTTTTCTAAGGCTGCTGAAGAACTGTTCGTCACGCCTGCGGCCATCAGCCAGCAGATCAAGCAACTGGAAACCTATCTGGGCGTCCCCCTTTTCCATCGCATGACCCGGGCCGTGCGGCTCACCGAAGAGGCAAGAACCGTGCTGCCGCTCATCACTGAGGGGTTCGACAAGCTGGCGGACGCGGTGGAACACCTCACTCAGGATCAGGAGGCCGGCGTGCTGACGGTCTCGAGCGCGCCAACATTTGCGCAAAAATGGCTCCTGCCCCGCCTGCCCGACTTTGCGGACAAGCACCCGGACATTGACCTGCGCCTGGACGCTTCCCTGCTTTCGCGCGATTTTGAGCGGGACGGGATCGACATCGGCATCCGCCTTGGCCTCGGCGATTATCCCGGGCTTCATGTGGAACGGGTGTTCGGCGAACAGGTCTCGGTGGTCTGCAGCCCCAAACTCCTATCTGGGGAAACGCCTCTCAAAACCCCGGCCGATCTTAAACATGTCCGTCTGCTTCATGTGGATTGGGGCCAGTTTTCGGTTCCCTTGCCAGACTGGCAAATGTGGCTGAAAGCAGCTGGGCTTGAGGATATGGCGGTCAAACACGGGCCCACCTTCACGGTGGAAAACATGGCCATTGAGGCCGCAGCGGCCGGCAATGGGGTGGCCCTCGTCAGCAACTATGCGGTGGCAGACGAACTCGCTGCCGGCCGACTGGTGCGCCCCTTCGATCTGGCGTTGAGGGCCGGGTTCTCCTACTGGCTGGTGTGCCCCCACGCCCATATGCGCCGGGCTAGGGTGAAGGCGTTTTCCTCGTGGCTGCAGGACCAGGCGGCAGAGGACAGCACCTCAAGGTCGCTGGAATCCGACAACGAAGCTCAGGTTTAGCGCCGTGCCCCCCAAGGCACTGACCCTTGACAAACCACCCCGACTCTATTGCATCATCGGTCATTGAGGGGAAAATTTGAAAATCCTGCGCGCAATCGCCGTTCATCCAAGGTTCAGGCAGATTCTCGTAATGTGGCGTCCATGAATTGGAGTGGAGCTGGACTTGTGCTGAGACTTATCTTTTTCATAGCAGCCATGGCGATCGCCGCCACGAGTGCGCACGCTGCCGTGCCCTCGACGGCATTGAAAGGCTCAGGCCCCAGCGTTGCCGCTGATTTCGAGCTCGCCCAAAACAATGGCCACAAGCTGATTGCGCCCTCTGCCGCCGCCCGCATTGCACGCCGGGTGGCGCCCGCCAGCAAGCTCCTCAACGTAGAACTTCGCGGTGGAGGCCCCCCGCGCTATTTCATCAAAGCACGCAACAAGGGTAAGGTGCACATTATCGTGATTGATGCTAAGACAGGATCCGTGATGCGCCGCTAGCTCGGTGTTGAGCTGCCACGCAAAAAGGAACCTCTTATGCGCATACTCGTCGTTGAAGATGATCCCGATATCAACAGACAACTGGTCAACGCACTGACCGACTCCGGCTATGTGGTGGACAATGCTACCGACGGCGAAGAGGGCCACTTCTTAGGCGACACGGAACCTTATGATTGCGTGATCCTGGATCTCGGCCTGCCCGTCATGGACGGGGTCAGCGTTCTGGAAGCCTGGCGCCGGGAAGGCCATAAGATGCCGGTGCTGATCCTCACCGCCCGCGACCGCTGGTCCGACAAAGTATCGGGCTTTGATGCGGGCGCCGATGACTATGTGTCCAAGCCCTTCCACATGGAAGAAGTGCTGGCCCGGGTGCGCGCCCTGTTGCGGCGCAGTGCCGGGCACGCCACAAGCGAGCTGACCTGCGGACCGATGATGCTCGACACCAAGTCGGCCAAGGTCACCGTGGACGGCCGCGCCATCAAGCTGACCTCGCTGGAATACCGGCTTCTGGCGTATATGATGCACCACCAGGACCGGGTGGTGAACCGCACCGAACTGGTGGAACACCTCTACGACCAGGACTTTGACCGCGATTCCAACACGATCGAAGTGTTCGTCGGCCGGGTGCGCAAGAAGATCGGGCTCGACATGATCAAGACAGCCCGCGGTCTCGGCTACAGGCTCACGGCGCCAGATGAAGGGGCATAAGTCCCTCGCCTTCCGCCTGGTGGCCTCCTCGGCCATCTGGAGCCTTGTGGTTTTGGCGGTGGCCGGCTTCCTGTTGGCCCAGCTCTTCCAGACCTCAGTTGAACGCAACTTCGATGCGCGCCTGCAATCGCTGATGGACGGGCTCTTGGCCAGCGTGGAGCTGGGCGCGGACGGCAAGCTGGTCAACACCCGCCCCCTGCCCGATGCTCAGTTCACTCTGCCCCTGTCCGGCTGGTATTGGCAGGTCTCTACGCAAGCCGGCAGCGGGCAAGAGCAATCCATCGCCTCTGAATCGCTTTTAGAACAGCGCCTGCCGGTACAGCAGAGTCTCACGGCCTCGAGGGCAGACGGCGGGGTCGCCAGCTATTATCTGACCGGCCCGGACGGTAAGCGCCTGCGGGTGGTAGACCGGCCCATTCAGATTGCGAACGCGGGCCAGGTGTTCACCTTTCTCGTGGCGGGTGATGAAAAGGTCGTGGCCAATGACATTTCCGAGTTCAACCGCACGCTCATTATTGCGCTCTCAATCCTGGCGTTTGGCCTAGCGCTGGCCGCCTTTGTGCAGGTGCGCTATGGCCTTGGCCCGCTGCGCACGCTGAGTGATGGGCTGATCGCCGTGCGCGCCGGCAAGGCCAAGAGCCTGGAGGGCGAGTATCCGGGCGAGATCCAGCCGGTGGCCGATGAGTTGAACCTTCTGTTGGAAAACAGTGACGAAGTGGTGGAGCGCGCCCGCACGCAAGTGGGCAACCTCGCCCATGCCTTGAAGACACCTTTGAGCGTTTTGGCCAACGAGGCCGATCTTTATCCCGGCGAACTCGCCGACAAGGTGACCCAGCAGGCCCGCCTGATGCGCGATCAGGTGAACATGTACCTGGACCGCGCCCGCCGCGCGGCGCGCGCAAGAACCCTCACTTCCTCAACCCAGGTTGAACCGGTGCTGGACAGCCTGGCGCGCACCCTTCAGCGCATCAATCAGGACAAGAACATCGAAGTGAACGTCTCCTGTTCGGACAATGCGCGCTTCCGGGGCGAGAAGCAGGACCTGGAGGAGATGATTGGCTACCTCCTGGAGAACGCCTTCAAGTTTGCCGAGAACCGGATTGATCTCAAGGCGATCTGGCGGGCATCTGAGATGGATGAGGGCCGGGTGTGGCTTGATATCTTCGTAAGCGATGACGGCCCGGGCCTGACGCCCCAGCAGCGCCACGAAGCGTTGAAGCGGGGCCATCGGATCGACGAATCCAAGCCCGGCTCAGGACTTGGCCTGTCTATTGTGTCGGAGACCGCCGGCATGTACGGAGGGAAGATCAAGCTGGGCGCCGCCGATATTGGCGGGCTGGAGGTGAAGCTGAAGATACCGGCCGTGGCCGACTAAGTGTCGTGGATTTTTGCCACCGTTTAGTTGGCAAGAAGAGAATCGGGCGCTAGCTTAAGACCTTACGCGTTAGATAGAGTGCCGTCCGCAGGTTTGCCCCCGGTCGTGGGCGATACTTTATCGGGAGGGCGGGCTTCCAAAAGGAGGCCCGCCCTTTGTCTGTTTGGGGTGGACCGCGCCCCTGCGAACGCGAGAACGACCCCTAATTCGTCATGCCCGCGCAAGCGGGCATCCAGAGACAACGATATCGCGTGTCGCTGCGATGTATCCCCGCCTGCGCGGGAATGACGAAGTAAGCGGAAACGCTTAAGCCGAAGCGCCCGTCGCCAGGGTCGGAATTCCCCGCTCGCGGTAAGGCGTGCGGCCATAATAGGCCCGGTAGCACTTGGAGAAATGAGACGGGGACGAGAAACCGCACGCCAGCGCCACATTGATCACCGACATATTGGTCTGCAGCAGCAAAGATCGAGCCTTCTTCAGCCGCAGTTCCAGATAATACCGCTTCGGCGAACGATCCAGATAGCGCCGGAACAAACGCTCAAGCTGGCGCGTGGAGAGCCCGGCCTCCTTGGCCAGAATGCTGGGCGACAGCGGCTCCTCAAGATTCTGCTCCATTTGCTCAATGATGCCCACCAGCTTGGGATGGCGCGCACCGATGCGGGCTGGAAGAGACATGCGCTGATGCTCAGAATGATGGCGGATGGGCGAGTGCAGAACCTGCTCGGCCGTATCGGCCGCAAGATCAGCCCCATGTTGGCTGGCAATCATCGCCAGCATCATGTCAATCGGCGAGGTGCCGCCCGCAGATGTGAACCGGTCGCGGTCAAACTCAAACAGACCGCCCGTCACCTCAATGTCGGGGAACGCTTCGGCAAAGCCCGGCAGGTTCTCCCAGTGAATGGTGCAGCGGTGGCCGTTCAAAAGGCCCGCCTCGGCGAGAAGATGGCTGGCCGTGCACAAACCGCCAATGTCGGCGCCCCGCCGGTCGGCCTTGCGCAACCAGTTCACCAGACGCTTGTCCACATGCTGGTGCACGTCAATGCCGGAGCACACCACAATGGTCGCATGATCGCTGATGTCGCTGAGGGAACCGTCCACCATCACGG
>JBCDDQ010000143.1:0-12138 GCA_039180225.1 Pseudomonadota bacterium | reverse complement strand
TCAATGGCCCGGCGAACCCATGCGTGCGTTTCTCTCAGCCCTGTGTGTCCTGCTCTTGACCTTGAGCGCCGCGAGCGCGGCCGACGATGCACGCCTTGCCTACATCATAAGCCTGGAAGCCTATGACCACCCTGAGGGGACGGTGAAGCGCGGGTCCGGCGCAGACACCATGGCCGATGCGCTCAGCGCGTTCGGCTACACGGTTCAGCGCTACGAGAACCCCAACAAATGGGACCTCGAGGCGATCCTGAAAGATATCTATGCCGATTCTAAAGGCGCTGAAGCGGCCATCGTCTACGTCTCCGGCTTTGCCCTGCGCCAGGATCAGCGCAGTGTTGTTTTGTCCACCAACGCGTTGGTGGGCGGGGCGGACACACTCATGGCCCGGGCAGTGGAGACCAAAGACATCGTCAACGCCCCCAGAGCGCGCCTGCTCAATCTGGTCATTCTGGATGCACCCGATGACGCCCGAACGGGTCTTGGCTTGCGCAATGCAGATGATTTCACGCCCTTCTTGGACGCTCAAGCCCCTGATGTGCCGAACCGTATCGCGGTTTACACCAGTGCGGCCCCCAACGATGTGTACCCGCGGCTGGCGCCCATGGCGACGCCGCTCACTTTTGCGCGGAATTTCAAACTGTTTTTGGGGCGCAAGGAGCGGACGGCTTCAGCGTTCCTGAAGAAAGTTGCCATCTCCGTCTTCTACGACAGCGCAGGCCGCCAGTTTCCTGAGGTGACCGGCAAACTGCTCGCCCCTTATCTGATGGTCCGTAAGAACGAAGTTTCTGACATCACCGCATGGCTTGAATTGCAGGCCAAACCCAAAGCAGAGGGATTTGAGCAATTCATTCAGCGGTTTCCCGATAGCATTTACATCCCCTTCGCCCGGCAAAAGCTGGAAGAACTGCGCGCCCAATAGTTGCTTCGGCTGGGGCGGTCTAACGCTCCCAGAGTTTGTGAGCCATGATGCCCACCCGCTCTTCAATCGCCTCACAGGCCTCCAAGATCAAATCCTCCCGAAAGCGCTGTCCCACGATCTGCACGCCCACCGGTAAGCCATCATTATAGTTGGCAGGAATGTTACCGGCCGGCAGCCCCATGAAGTTCATGGAGTAGCTGTAGAATGCAGAGCCGAGCACTTCGCGCACGCCCTCCTGGCCTTCGGTGTCACGGTTCCACGTAAACGTGGGTGTCAGCATAAACGGGGTGAGCACCAGCGGATACTGGCTTAAAAGCACCGTCCATTCGCGCACGAAACGGGCCCGCTCAGCCATCACTTTGAGCAGCTCATCACCGGCAAACGGCGGGAACATCTGGAAATAGTCATCAAAGATCTTATTGATGTCCGGACTGCCATGCGCGCGGATATCCGCCTCAAAAAACACCTTCACCTCGCCCATGAGTGCGCGGAAACCGGCTTCGCCGCACGCTTTCACGTCAGGCGTTGTGATCTCTTCCACCTCATATCCTGCATCCGACAAGCAGTTCCTGGCAGTATCCAGCGCCTGCCCCACTGCCGGATGTAAGTCGTGCCCATACGTCTCTTGACTGAAACCGACCTTGGGGCGCCCCCCCAAATCGGGCCCGGCAAACGGCGCTGGCACCATCCAGGGGTCATGCGGGTCATAGGAGATGAGGGCTTCCATCCCGAGGCGCACATCACGCACCTCGCGCGCGATCACCCCTTGAACGGACATGATCTGCGCCAGCGGCCCGCGTTCGGCCGGAGCAGATGGGTTATAGGCTGGCACCCGCCCAAGCCCAGGCTTCACCGTGGCCGCCCCGCACGCATAGGCTGGAAAGCGCAGCGAGCCGCCGATGTCATTGCCATGGGCGATGGGGCCATAGCCCATCATAACGCCCGCCGCCGCGCCGCCGGACGATCCGCCCGCTGTGGCCCAGTCGTTCCATGGGCTGAACGTGCGGCCGTGCAGCTCGTTTACGGTGGTGGCCCTGAATGAGAACTCCGGTGTGTTGGTGCGGCCGATGGGAATTGCGCCTGCCTTCCGGAAGTTGTTCACAACGGGCGAATCTCCCGGAGCCAACGCTTTGGCCAATGCGGCGACGCCGTTGGGTGTGGTGTGGCCCTTCTGGTCGATGTTCTCCTTAATGGTCACCGGAACGCCGGCCAGGGCGTGGGCGTTTGCAACGCCGGCTGCATCCTGGGCATGCGCCATTTCCAGCGCCGCATCGCCCAAGTCTTCCACAACCGCATTGAGCGCGCCGTTGGTTGAGCGCATGCGTTCAACCGCAGCCTGGGTGACGTCCGCGCAGGTCACATCGCCTGCGGTTACGGCATGCGCAACGTCGCACGCGCTCCATTGCCAAAGGGGGCGGTTATTGTTCTCGTAGCCGGACATTGGGGGGGTGAGCCTCGATTTGCTGTTCGTGTTGGCTCGACCTTATCCGCCACCTTCGTTTCGTCCAACTGTTTCCTCGCCGCGGCAGACAGTGTATAAGTGGGGCTTCTGAGGTCCTGGCGATCACAGTTTGGGCGGCTGTATCGTTAAAAATACAAGAGTACAGTCCAATGGTGGTTTTGCGTAATCTACGTCCAGTTTTCCTGGCGGTCTTGATCAGCACCGCCCTGCCCCATTCAATGCCCCATGCCGCTGACCGCATTGGTAGTGCGGAAAAGGTCGTCAATCTGGTGACAGGCCGGATCGGCAAGGCGAAGGAAGTCCGGCTGGCGGTGGGGAAATCCGTTCACCGGGGAGAGCAGATCCGCTCTCAGCCAGAAAGTTCTGCTGAATTTGTGTTTAATGATCAGACCCGTTTGGCAGTGGGCGCGAACGCCTCGATCTATCTGGACGAATTCGTCTACTCGGGCGGCAGCGGCGCCAATAAGATCATCTTGAACGCCGTGAAAGGCGCCTTCCGGTTTTCAAGCGGCAAGGCGGGCAGCCAGTCCTATTCCATCCGCACCCCCACATCGACCGTAGGCGTGCGCGGCACCAAGTTCGATGGCTATGTGGGCCCGGACGGTTCAGCCTTCTTCGTGCTGCTCAGCGGCGAGGTGCAGGTGTGCAACCATGGGGGTGCGTGTATCCAGCTCACTGATCCCTGCCAATGCGCAGTGGTGACACCCGATGGCCGCATCCGCGGGGCACAACGTCCTAACCGGGTGCTGCTTCAGGGCACAAGTCCGGATGCGGCCGTGCCGTTTCTGTTCGGCCAGGACGGACTTAATCCACAAATGAAAGTGCCCACGCGTGTCGCCCGCAACTGCACCGGCGGGATCAGCAGCGCACAGACCAACACGGGCCGCACGAACTTCTCCGACAGTATTGGACGCGGACAACAGGGCGATGGCGAAGGCGTCAACGGCTTCGGCACAGGCGGCGCCAACGGGGGCAGTAACGGCGGTGGCAACGGCGGCGGGAATGGAGGGGGCAACGGCGGCACTGGAAACACGGGCGGCGGCTTAAACTAGTCGGCGCCGGCTTACCGTATCGGAAATCTGTGTTCACCAACGGTGACAAACTGGCCCTTGAGTGTTGGGCGCACATGAACGAATGTGCGCCGATTATTCACCCCTATTTGGTCGGGAGCGGTTTGAGATGAAAACGCATGCAAGAGTGTGCATTATTGGTGGCGGCGCGATGGGCTGCGGATTGTTGTATTTCCTGGCCGAAGAAGGCTGGGGTAACGACATTGTGCTGGTGGAAAAGGGCGAACTGACCTCCGGCTCAACCTGGCATGCCGCCGGCCAGTGCCCGAACTTCACCGGCTCGCTGAACCTGGCCAAGATCCACCATGTGGGCACCCAGCTTTATCCCAAGCTGGAGGAGCTGACCGGCCATGCGGTGTCCTGGCACGGCTGTGGCGGCGTACGCCTTGCGCTGACAGACAAGGAAGTGGACTGGTTCAAACATGTGGAAGGCATCGGAAAGTTGGTGGGCTTCGATTGTGACATCGTGGGCCCCAACGAAATCAAGCGCCACCACCCCTATCTGGAAGTGTTCGGCGTAAAGGCCGGCTTCGTCACCTACACGGACGGCCACGTGGCCCCGGCCGATGTGACCATGGCTATGGCCGCCGGTGCGCGCCAAAAGGGTGCTGAGATCTACCGGCGCACACGCTGCACAGATATCCGCCACCTGCCCACGGGCGAATGGGAAGTGATCACCGAAAAAGGCAACATCATCTGCGAGCATGTGGTCAATGCCGCAGGCTCCTATGCCGATATTGTTGGCTCGTGGACCGGCCACAATGTGCCGATTGCCAATGTGCTGCACCACTACTTCATCACCGAGCCCGTTCAGGCCATCAAGGACATGGACAAGGAGCTGCCGGTGGTGCGCGATCCTTATTCCAACTGCTATCTGCGCGAAGAGACCGATGGCATCCTCATAGGCCCTTATGAAACCGCCGGCGCTCACACCTGTTTTGATGACGGCCTGTCGTGGGACTTTGAGAACGAGCTGGTGGCACCCGAAGAAGAGCGCCTCTTCCCATGGCTCGAACAAGCCACCGAGCGCTTTCCCATGTTTGCCGAAGCGGGCCTGAAATCAGTGATCTCCGGGGCGATCACCCACACACCCGATTCCAACTTCCTGCTGGGCCCGGCCGCAGGGCCCCATGGCATGTGGATGTCCAACGGCTCGTCCATCGGTATTTGCCAGGGCGCGGGCGCGGGCAAATATCTGGCGCAATGGATGGTCCATGGCCAGGCGGAGATCAACATGGCCGAGTTCGACCCGCGCCGCTTTGGCGATTGGGCAACGTCGGATTACGCCAAAGTCACCTCCATAAACGACTATCAGAACATGTACACGTGCCTTGCCCCCGGCGAACAGCACGAGGCAGGCCGGCCCGTGCGGGTTTCGACGCTCTACGATAAGCTGAAAGAGCATGGCGGCCAGTTCCAAATCGTGCACGGATGGGAGCGCGTGCGTTGGTTCGATCAGGCCGGCCACGGCGAGGACTATTCCTTCCGCCGGTCCAACTGGTTTGAGCCCGTTGCCGAGGAATGTAAGGCCGTGCGCGAGCGCGTAGGCTTGATGGATCTGTCCACCTTCGCGAAATTCGATGTTAAGGGCCGTGATGCAGAAGCGCTGCTCGACCGTCTGATTGCCAATAAAGTGCCCCGCAAAACCGGCAGCGTTACACTGGCGCATATCCTCACCGATGCGGGGTTCATGGAAAGTGAAATCACAATCACCCGCATGGGCGATGATCACTTCTATATTCTATCAGCTGCTGCCGCCGAAGAGCTGGACTACTGGCAGCTGAAGAACGCGGTCCAGGATGGGGAAGATGTCACCATCACCAACGTGACCATGGAGCGCGGCACTCTCGTACTGTCGGGTCCTCGGGCACGGGATGTGCTGGCCAAACTGACCGACACGGACCTGGGCAATGGCAGCTTCCGCTGGCTGAGCGCTCAGACCATTTCCGCAGGTGGTATTGATGACATCCGTGCCCTGCGGGTCTCTTATGTGGGCGAACTCGGCTGGGAGCTGCATTGCCCCATGACGGATATGCCGGCTCTGTTTGACGCGCTTATGGAGGCGGGCGAAGAGCATGGGATTGGCTTGTTTGGTTCCTACGCCATGAACTCCTTGCGCATGGAGAAAGCCTATCGCGGCTGGGGCTCCGAATTGACCACCGAGATCGATATGTTTGAAGCCGATATGGCACGCTTCTGCCGGTTGGACAAAGGCACATCCTTTAGGGGCGATGCCGCCACCCAAGTGGCCAAGCAACGCGGGCCGCGCATTCAATTGGTCTATTGCGAAGTGGATGCCGGCGATGTGGATGCGGGCGGCAATGACCCGATCTTCGACGGCGACAAGTTGATCGGGCTCACCACCTCCGGCGGTTTTGGCCACGCTGTGGGCAAGTCGCTGGCTTTCGCCTATGTGGAGCCCGGTTATGTTGACCCTGGAACACAGTTCCATGTGGAGATCTTAGGGGAACGCCGCAAAGCCAATGTTATTGCCCAACCAGCCTACGATCCTGAGAACGAACGACTGCGTGCCTAAAGGAATTCAACTGGGTTGAACAACGCCTGTTGCCCGTTCACTTCAATCGATGTAGGTTTTTTGTGCAATCATTGCACTTTTCCACATCTGAGGGGGTGTAATCATGAGTTCATTGGGCGAACGCGTCCGGCTACGGCGCAAAGAATTGGGCTGGACCCAGGGTCGGCTTGCCAAGGAAGTCAGCCAGCTCGGCTACAGAATTCCGCAACAAAGCATCGCGACGATTGAGTTGCGCGGCAGTGTTCGCCCACAGTGCCTGTGGGAGCTGTGCCGGGCGTTGGATGTGGAAGAACGCTGGCTGGTTCACGGCGAAGGTCCCGTCAGGCGGCGCAACGAGGACCACCTTGCCTATGAGCGTGATCTCTTATTCGAGGTGGTCCATGGGGTGGAGGACGCCTTGCTTCGTCAGGGCGTATCCGGCAGCACGACGCCCGCGGTGCGTGCCGAGTTGATGGCCACACTCTATGAGTATTTTGCCCAGGGCGATGAAGCCAACAAAGACCTGAGCCGCGCTCAGGTCATAGATTTGCACACAAAACTAAAGAGGGTTTGACGCCAACACTTATACTGATAGTATTTTTGAAGAAGACCGAGGGAGAAGTTTATGACGCCGAGTGAATTACAGCTCAAAATCGATAAGATTATCGATCGTAGTTTCACACCTACTCGCGAACAGAAAATCACTTCTATTTTAACAATTGTGTGCAGTTTGGGGTTTGAGTCGGTCATGGCCCACGCCTTAAAGGCAACATTTCACTGCGATGACATCAAAAATCTCAACGACGAACAGTTAGAGCAACTGTTCCAGATCGCACGCACGTGGCGCTATCAGGCCGACTCCATTGAACCGCAAAAGCACAAGCCCGTGGTGGTGAATTTCCGCGGTGACAAACTCTAAGCATGCCCACAACGCCGCAGATATCCCAACGCCCGCTCTCGCGCATCGACTGCCCCGTTCAAAGAGCCGGATTGGAATGGTGGAAAGCACGTAGCGGCGTGGCTGAACTTGACCATCAGCCCTACCTTGCCATGGCGCCCCACTTACAATTGGTGGTCGATGAGGTGCGTGAAGGCGCTCCCCGCTTCTTTTATGTGGGCGAACAGAGCTTTGCGGCCGAGTTGTTGGGCGATAGTTTTACCTCGGCCATACACGCCGGAGAATGGTGGGACGACGGAGGCTATGCGGAGGCGGTCAGCGGGACCTATGCGCAGGTATCGCAATGCGGCGAGCCCGTTTTTGAGGAGATCCGAGCCACGGTACGCCTGCCGGATGCCCTTTATCCCATCTCGGAAGCTACCATCCATTACAACCGTTTATGCCTGCGCACCTGTTTGGCGAACGGCATGCGAACCATCACCGTGATCACGAAGCGGGTCGGCGAAACCGTTTTGAAAAGGTCGTACTGAGTGATGCGCGCCCGAGCATATATCGCCCGCAAGAGCCTGACCGGCATAGGCTGCCCAATTCAGAGCGCCGTTCTGTCCTGGTGGCGATCAAGGCGCGGCGTTGCTGAACTGAACCAGCCGTCTTATCTGGAGGTGGTGCCGCATCTGCAGATCGCGTTCGACAACGCTATGCCCGGCCCACCGAACTTCTTTTATGTGGGCGAGCAGTCTTGGACGGCAAAGCTGCTGGGAGAGAACTTCACCCCCGCCAGGCACGCGGGCGAATGGTGGGATGATGGCGGCTACGCCAACGCAATCTCAGATGTGTTCCCGGACGTTTCTGCGTCTGGCGAGCCCACATTGGAAGAGATTAAAGCCCCCATCCTGCCGCCAGAGCATTGGCGCTCATCATCGCCCATCATTTTGCATTACGACCGGCTGTGTCTGCCTTCAATACTCGGTGACGGTCAGAGAACCTTCACCGTGATCACAACCCCGAAAAGTATGCTTCAGGTGGTGAACTGACCAGTTCCACAAGGTCGTGCCAATCGCTCCAGACCATGTGGTCGGAGGGGTCCCATGGCGGCTCAGGGGTGCCCCACTCGACGGCGGCCTCGCTTTTGTGCTTATAGCCGCCGCGCGCCGGAAAGCCGGCAGTTGATATTCTCTCCGTGGTGAGCGCATAGAGGTAATCTGGTTTCCAGCGCATGAACGCAATGGCCAAGGCAAACCGGAGCAAGGCGGAATTCATGCGCTTTCGGGCTTCGCGCCGATCGATCCAGAACTCCCCGTGGAAAACCACACGGCCATTGATGTTCTCTGCCACGGGATGCTGCTTGGGAGACATCGGGCAGTCGTAGATGCGGCGCCAATGAACGCGCCACCAATCGCCCAACGTGGTCCAGCCCAGATCATCGCAGCGCATGGCCTGAACATGCACCAAGTCACCGTCCTCATCACGCCCGGAGATCCACAGACCTCGATGCGCGGGCGTATCGACCAGCCTGGGATCGAAAAACGCATTAACGGGCGTCTTGCCCTTGGTGTCACGACAGATTTCGTGGAGACCGTCAAAATCATCGGAACACTCGATGAGAATGCCTTTTGACTCGAAAAACCTGTGATGGGCGGCAATAAAGCGAGCCGCGTCCACTTCAAGGGAAGGTGTATTCTGGCGGACGAAACTGGTTCGCGAATGCTCCACAACGACCCCCTTTTCCCCCGGGTCTGTTAGCAGGCATAGGAGAGATCATGTGATTTGCCAAGGGAGCCGAAGTGCTTTCGGGCGACGGAAAAATCGAGTTGACAGCTTTATTTGTCAGAATTAACCTCAAATGATGTATTTGAGGTTCGCTTCGGGGGCGTTTTCGATGACACCAAACTTTATGGTTACTGCCATCCCTCGCATAGATTACAGGCCCGCCATGTACCCTCGGCATTCATGTCGTTGGATTAGAATGGCCGGTAGCCTCCTTGCCGAGGCATTTCATCCGGCCAGGCGGGCGAGGGTCGGTCCCCCCCGAGCTCTCGTCCGTCGCCGTCCCACAGTCTTCCGTTCCAGGACCACAAGCTTAACCGGTCATCACGCATTCTCGCAAGTGCAACCGTTCGCCCGGAGATGACCGGACCGGCCGGAGGGACCACGACCTTCATCGCAACTTGGTCGTGCGTCCTTCCGGTCGCCTTACGCGCGTGAGAGACCTGAAGCCTGCTTACCCCACCAACTCGTCGTCGTTGAAGAAGAAGGCGATTTCCGTTGCTGCCGTTTCGGGAGCATCTGATCCGTGCACGGAGTTGGCTTCGATGTTCTCGGCAAAATCCTTGCGGATGGTGCCCTCGGCGGCTTCGGCCGGGTTGGTCGCGCCCATGACTTCGCGGTTCTTGTTGATCGCGTCTTCGCCTTCCAGAACCTGAACCACAACCGGACCTGACGTCATAAACTCGACCAGATCGTTGTAAAACGGCCGCTCCTTATGCACCGCATAGAAGCCTTGTGCCTGCTCGGTCGACATGTGGATGCGCTTGGATGCGACAACCCGCAAGCCGGCGCTCTCGAGTCTGTCGATGATCTTGCCGGTGATGTTGCGGCGGGTGGCGTCGGGTTTGATGATGGAGAAGGTGCGTTGCACGGCCATTTGGATACCTGTCATTTTCTGGAAATTAAGCTGGAAATTTGCGCGCCTTATAGCGGTCCTTCGGTTCATCAGCAAGCTGGAAGACAGCCGCATTTCCATCTTCAATCTGCGTTTGCCCGGGACACCAGATACTGAGTTGGAACTTTACCGATAGCCTAGAGCGGTAAAGTGTTTTAAACGGTCCTTTCTTCCAAACATTCTTGAGGGCTGAGCCTCCCCAAATGCGCGTCTTTTTGATCAATCTGCTGACAACAGCCATCCTGCTTGTGGTTTGTGTGGGCGTGCTGGAGATCAGCTTGCGGTTTTACTATTTCGGCAGCGTGAGCCCGTTCATCGGCGGCCCAAAGCTCTACAAACCGGACCCCCAGCTTGGATTCGTGCTCAATCCGAACATCACAAGTTCGCAGCAGCGTGTCGATTTCATTGTGCCGGTGACCACCAACTCTATGGGCTTGCGAGGTGCTGAAATCGGCGTCAAGTCAGATGCGTTCCGCATTGCCGTTCTCGGAGACTCACACATATTCGGCAGCGGTTTGGCCGATGATGAAACCCTTCCCGCCCAGCTTCAGGTCGTTTTCAACGCCCTGTTCGGCCCGGGCCGCGTTGAGGTCATCAATGCAGGCAGCCCGGCCCACAACACCGTACAAGAACTGCTCCAGCACCAGCGTTTGGCGGAGAAGATAAACGCTGATCTTTGGATCTTGGGCTTTACGCCTGAAAATGACATCCAGTTCAACACGGCCGCCCTGCGATCCTTCATGACGAACGGGCCCAGGCGGCCCGTGGCCAGCTTTACCGGCACGGGAGAGCTCGCGTTAGATTATTCCGGTGCTGAACGTTACTTTAGGAAGAACAAGTGGCGCTTGGAAGGCACACTGCACGACCGGCCCTGGTATGAGAACACGGCGGTTTATCTGCGCGGCAAACTTGCCTGGAAGGGGTTTGGCGGACCAGAAGAGTTCGATCCGAACATCATCCTGGGAGCGCCCTACCTTGCTGCGTTCTCCCCTGAGTACAAAATCGCAACCACCACAAACATCGACTTGCAAGAACTGTGGCAGGACGGCTGGGACGTCACCAAGGCTCTGATTTTGAAGATCCGCGACCACAGCAAAGCTCAAGGGGCGGCGTTTGCAATGATCTCCATGCCTTCAGACGTTCAGTTCAAACCGGGCATCAAAGAGGGCTTTTTGAAACAGTTTCCAAATTTGAAGATCGACGACAGGCGCGCGGACCGGGATCTTCAGGCTTTTGGCGATGCACACGCCATTCCGGTGCTGGATGCCTACACCCCGCTTGCACAAGCACGGGCCGGCGGATTGCAGAACTTCCATTACTCCAAGTTCGATAGCCACATGTTACCGATAGCTCACGAGATTATGGCCAAATCTTTGGCGCGTCAGTTGGTCGATGAAAAGCTGGTGCCCGTCAATTGACATTTGGCCATGGCGGCGCGTATTGAAACGCCGGTTCCAACAATACAACTCCGGCAGACCTCCGTTGGCTAAAAAGTCCACAGCAACGCACGAAGATTTCGCTCGCGAGAACGATATCAAGCTTCCAAGTGAACGTTCGTTTGGGATCACCTTCTGTGTTGTCTTCGCGCTGTTCGCCGGCCTTTCCTTATGGTTCGGGGGGACGCTCTGGCCTTGGCTCGGGGGCGCTTCGCTGCTGTTTGGAGGCTTGGGGCTGGTGTGGCCTGCTGTTCTTGCACCGTTGAACAGGCTGTGGTTCAGATTTGGCCTCCTGCTCCACAAGGTGATGACACCTCTGATCATGGGGCTTCTGTTTTATGGGTTGTTCACGCCCGTTGGGGTGTTGATGCGCCTCACCGGCAAGGACCCCATGCGGGTGCGCAACACGCCTGATGCACAATCCTATTGGATTGAGCGCGAGCCCTCAGCGACCGTGGAAAATCCTATGAAGAACCAGTTCTGACGAGAAGGGGCACGATGCCGTGTTAGATTTGTTCAAAGAACTCTGGGCCTATTTCCGCGTGCGCAAGAAGTATTGGCTGGCGCCCGTCATCGTGATCATGGTGCTGTTCGGCGGCCTGATCGTGCTGACGCAAGGCTCCGCGGTGGCGCCGTTCATTTACACCATCTTCTAAGCGGGCCGCGCGAACGCACATGTATCTTCTTGGCATCTCCGCCTTCTATCACGACAGTGCGGCTGCGCTGATCCGTGACGGCGAAATCGTGGCCGCCGCCCAGGAGGAACGCTTCACGCGGAAAAAGCATGATGCCGGCTTTCCGCACAAGGCGATCGACTATTGCCTGAGCGAGGCAGGCATCGCCCTTGATGCCATCGATCATGTGGCGTTCTACGACAAGCCCTTCTTGAAGTTTGAGCGGCTGCTGGAGACGTACCTCAGCTTTGCGCCGCGGGGCTACCGCTCCTTTGCCATGGCCATGCCCATCTGGCTCAAGGAGAAGCTGTTTCAGAAGTCTCTGCTCAACACCGAACTCAAGAAGCATCTGCCGGACTTCAACTGGTCTGAGAAGCTGTTGTTCGCCGAACATCACCAGAGCCACGCGGCGAGCGCCTTCTTCCCCTCCCCGTTCGAGGAAGCGGCCGTCTTGACCATGGACGGCGTGGGCGAATGGGCCACCACTTCTCTGGCGGTGGGC
>JBCDDQ010000142.1:0-12160 GCA_039180225.1 Pseudomonadota bacterium | reverse complement strand
GAGAAAAAGTTTATCCCGCTTCATGGGGGTTGAGCTCTTTGGCAAAACCTTGGGCATTATCGGCTGCGGCAATATTGGTGCGGTGGTGGCCGACCGGGCGCAAGGTTTAAAGATGCGCGTTGTGGCGTTTGATCCGTTCCTGTCCGCCGAACGGGCAATGGAGCTTGGCGTGGACAAGGTGGAGCTGGATGAACTTCTGGCGCGGGCTGATTTCATTTCTCTGCACACGCCGCTCACCGACAAGACCCGGGGCATCATCAATGCGGATGCTCTGGGCAAGGCGAAGAAGGGCGTGCGCATCGTCAACTGCGCGCGCGGCGGCCTGATCGATGAAGCCGCACTGAAAGACGCGTTGGAAAGTGGGCATGTGGCGGGCGCAGCGCTTGATGTGTTCCAGGAAGAACCGGCCAAGGACAATCCCCTGTTCGGCCTCGATAACGTGGTTTGCACCCCGCATCTGGGCGCCGCCACCACAGAGGCGCAGGAGAATGTGGCGCTGCAGGTGGCAGAGCAAATGGCCGACTATCTGCTCACCGGAGCGGTGACCAACGCGCTCAACATGCCCTCGATCAGCGCCGAGGAAGCACCGGTCCTGAAGCCATTTGTGGCGCTTGCCGAGCAGCTCGGGTCATTCGCCGGGCAACTGACCCAAACGGGCCTTAAGTCGATCGTGATTGAGTATGCTGGCGATGTGTCGGAGATGAACACCAGCGCGCTCACCTCTGCTCTTCTGGCCGGCCTCATGCGGCCAGCTTTGTCGGATGTGAACATGGTCTCTGCCCCCACTATCGTGCGTGAGCGTGGCATCGCCGTGGACGAGGTGCGCCAGACACCGCGCGGGGCTTACGACAGCTACATCCGCCTGATTGTGAAAACCGAACGTCAGGAACGCTCTGTAGCAGGCACGGTGTTCTCTGACGGCAAGCCGCGCATCATCCAGATCAAGGGCATCAACCTGGAGGCCGAACTCGGCCCGCACATGCTTTACGTGACGAACGAGGACAAGCCAGGCTTCATCGGCGCGCTGGGTACATTGCTTGGGGATGCTGAGATCAACATCGCAACGTTTCATCTGGGCCGGCACAGCCAAGGCGGCGATGCCATCGCGCTGGTGGCGGTAGACGGCGCCGTTCCCGCCAAGGTGCTGAACCAGATTGAAGCTCTGCCCCAGGTCAAGCAGGTCAGCGACTTAACCTTCTGAGCTGCGGCCTATTTGCTTGTGGCGTCCATCACCCCGTCCCAATCCTGGGGCGGGGGGGTGTCGCGGAAGGCGGCTATGCGGGCCGAGTAGAGATCATAAATGCCCTCACGGGTTGGCCCACTGCACGCGCTGTTGCGGGCCTCAACGAACGCAGCTTCGGCCGCGTCCCAGTTCTGTGACCGGAACGCGGCCAGGCCGCGCTCGTGATGGTCTTTCATGATTTTGTATTGAGCATCGCCCGCAAGGTCCTCCCGGCCCAGGAGGCAAAACACCCGTTCAGGGTCCTGCTTTCCCACCACCCGGATGAGGTCCGCTTCCAGATAGGCAAAATCGGGTGCGCGGCGCCGGGTGGCTTCACCCACCAGGATCGGCACGCCATAGCCTTTGGTCAGCCCCTCAATCCGCGAGGCCAGGTTCACCGCATCGCCCAGCGCAGAATAGTTGAAGCGCTGGAAGGAGCCGAAATTGCCAACGCTGCAGGTACCGGTATTTAGCCCGATGCCCACCTGGATGTCGTGTCCGGTATCGATCCGCACCTCCTCAAGGCGCTCCAGCATGCTCAAGGCGCTGCTGCAGGCCTTGGCCGCATGGTCTTCAACATCTAAAGGCGCATTCCAGAATGCCATTATGGCATCGCCAATGTATTTATCGATTGTGGCACCATGCTCCATCAGCGTATCGCTCATTGGGGTCAGGAAGCCGTTCATCAGTTTGGTCAGCTCTTGCGAGTTCAGCTTTTCAGAGATCTGCGTGAAGCCGCGCACGTCTGAGAAGAGGATCGTCAGTTCCTTATCCTCGCCGCCCAGCTTCAATCCGTCAGGATCCTCTGCCAAGCGCTCCACCATTTCAGGCGCAAGATATTGCGAGAACGCGCGGCGCACGGAACGCCGCTCACGCTCGGCCGTGAGGAACAGCACACCGGAGACCACCAAGTAGACCGCCGTTGCTCCCAAAATCGGGTAAACCGGATCGAACAGATATTGATGCTGGGAAAACGCATACCATGAGCCGCCGGCCGACCAGGCCACGATGAACCCGCCGAGCACCGCACACCAGAAAGGCCCAATCTTCGGCATCAGCAAGATGAGAGCGAGGGCAGCAGCAATCATCGCCCAGCGTTCAGCCCCCGTTGCCCAATCGGGCCGGGTCAAGTAGATGCCGGCCAGGATCTGTTCGATGGCCTCAGCATGCACTTCAACACCGGCGGTGGAGGACGACAGCGGAGTGGCCCGGATGTCCAACAGGCCCGGCGCGCTGGTGCCCACCAGGATGATTTTGCCGGCCACGTCATTCTGCAGGTTTTGCAGCTCGGTCTCATTCGCGCTCAGGATCTTGTTCACCGACACCACCCGACCCGGACGGTCGCCGGAATAGTAGATCCATACCTCGCCATTTTCGTTGGTGGGAATGACAACCTGGCCCACCTTCACCAGAACAATGCCGCCTTGGCTGCCGGCAGCCCATTCGCCGCTGCCATCATTGCTCTTGATGAAGATGGAATCTTCGCCCTGGGCTACCCTCAAGGCCTCGGTCACCAGCGACGGGTAAATGGTCTCACGCAGCGCCGAGACCAAGGACAGGCGGCGCACCACCCGGTCCACGCGATCGGGTTCAAATGAGAAATAGCCTAAACCCGGCGGCGCCTCATCCAAGATGTCCAGGTTGCTGACGGCACCTTGGAACTTGGGCAGATACTCAGCCGGGTTCGTCCCGCCATGGGAAGTGCCGCGTTTCAGGGGAGGGCGCCGGTCATTGCTCTCGTGGGTCAGGATCATCCCGCCAATGGTCGGGGTCTGGCGCAAGAACTCCGCCAGAAGCTTATCATTGTCCGGCAGGCTCTCCAGATCCGCATCCTCTTTGAGGAGGTCCAGAGACTTCAGAAGGTCGGCCAGCCGGTTCGGTGATGTGCGGTCCGGCTCCGAAAACACAATGTCGAACGCGATGGCAGCGGCTCCGAGATTGGTGAGCCTCTTGACCAGCTCGGCAATCTCCGTGCGCGGCCAGGGCCACTGGCCTCTGGCCTTGAGTGAACTCTCGTCGATATCAACCACCAGTACGGCGCTGTCTTCCTGGGCCCGTGGTTTGATCCTTTGATAACTGTCAAACACCGACAGGCTGACCGCCTCAATCAACAAGGGTTGCGCATAGTGCAGGTAGACGGCACCCAACAGCACCAGCGCTCCGGCGGCCGGGGCAAGCCAAGTTTTCAGTTTTGTTCTCAGCTTGGTGGCCAAGGCGCAGCCTCTGGGTGGGAATCGGTCTCATCGCCACCATAGCGTAATTTTCGCGATCAGGTGAGCCGATGGTGGCTGGGCTGCGTTGAATAGGCTAAAACAGGCCTCATGATGCTCAAACGTACAGTCGAAACCGCTGCGCCATTCCCTGCCGGCCACCCGAAGGTTGCTTACGGCAAGATTGGGGTGCTGCTGGTCAATCTGGGCACACCTGAAGCCACCACCTATTGGCCCATGCGCCGATATCTCAAGGAATTCTTGTGGGACAGGCGCGTGATCGATGTTCCGCGGCCGATTTGGTGGTTTATCCTGAACTGCATCATCCTCACAACCCGGCCCACAAAATCCGGGGAAGCGTACGAACAGATCTGGAACCACGAACTGGACGAATCCCCGCTGAAAACCATCACGCGCAGCCAAGCTGAGAAGGTGGCGGGCAAGTTGGCGGTTCATCCAGGCATCGAGGTGGATTGGGCCATGCGCTACGGTTTGCCGAGCATCAAGGATAAGATCGAGCATTTAAAGGAGGCCGGTTGCGAGCGGGTGCTGCTCTTTCCTCTCTATCCGCAATACTCGGCGGCCACCACGGCCAGTGTTCAGGACAAGACCTTTGATGCACTGAAAGAGATGCGATGGCAGCCGGCGATCAGAACCGTTCCGGCCTTCCATGATCACCCGGTCTACATCGATGCCTTGGTCAGATCGATGCAGTCTCATCTGGCCCAACTGGATTGGACCCCTGATCTGGTGCTGACGTCCTACCACGGCCTGCCCAAGCGCTATCTGGAGCTTGGCGATCCGTATCATTGCCAATGCGTGAAGACCACCCGGCTTATGCGAGAGAAGCTGGGCTGGGAAAAAGACAAGCTGCAGGTGGTGTTCCAGTCGCGCTTCGGCAGCGAGGAATGGTTGAAGCCTTATGCCGAAGACACGGTTCGCGAGCTTGCCCAAAATGGAACCAAAAACCTGGCGATGATCATGCCGGCGTTCATCTCCGACTGCGTGGAAACCCTTGAAGAGATCGCGATCGGTCTGAAAGAGGTTTTTGAGGAAAACGGCGGCGAGAACTTCGCCGCGATCCCTTGTCTCAACGATAGCGAAGAGGGCGTTGAGGTGCTCGCCAGTTTGGTGGAGAGTGAGCTGTCAGGCTGGCTCTAGTCGGGACGGGGCTCTTACTTTGTTCCGTACATTCTGTCGCCTGCATCCCCCAATCCGGGCACGATATAGCCGTGGTCATTCAGGTGACTGTCTAGAGCGCCCGTGAAAATCGGCACGTCCGGGTGAGCAGATGAGAGCGCCTCGATGCCTTCAGGAGCAGCCAGCAAGCTCACAAACTTCAGATTGGTGGCGCCGACCTCTTTCAAGCGGGTGAGAGCGGCTGATGCTGAATTGGCGGTGGCCAACATGGGGTCAACGGCGATGGTCAGCCGGTCACCGATATCCTCCGGCACCTTCATGTAGTATTCCACGGGCGTGAGCGTGACCGGGTCCCGGTAAAGCCCCACATGGCCCACTCGGGCGCTCGGCACCAGGTCGAGCATGCCATCCAAAAGGCCATTGCCGGCCCGCAATATGGAGACGAACACCAGCTTCTTGCCGGCCAAAACGGGCGCATCCATCTCCTGAAGCGGGGTATCGATCTTCTTGGTGGTGAGCGGTAAGTCTCGCAGCACTTCGTAGGTCAACAAGGTTGAGATCTCGCGCAAAAGCTGGCGAAACACGGCAGATGGCGTCTTCTTGTCGCGCATGAGGGTAAGTTTGTGCTGCACCAGGGGGTGTTCAACAATCGTGGCTTTTGTGGACATGAGGCGCAGCTCCTTGGGACGTTCGACGCGCGTCCAATGTGCGGCAGTGCAGGGCGCCTGATCAAGGGGCAATCGCTCCCCGTGCACGCCCATCCACACCATGCCGAAAGCCATCGCCGCGAAAGTGCAGCATTAAACTTGTAAGCCGTTTGCACTGGACCTGAAGGGTCATTTTGGTCAAACTCGGCGTTTTCCTATCTTTCTGAGGTGGGAAGGGAGTGAAAACATGAGTGAGCAACGCCACATCGTGCTGACGTCGCATCCTCCAACGGGCGATGCGAAACCCTCCCCGGTGCACTGGGGCGCACCGACACCCTCTGAGCGCGGACCGCTGATCGGCAACTTTCATGATGCCAGTAAACGCAACGTGGTCGGGGCGCACTCCGGTTCCTATGGGCTCTACCGGGCCTTGGCCATCGCCGCCGGAACGCTCGATCCGGTGCACCGGCCAGATCTCACCAACACGGCGCCGGCAGCCAAGATCGGCCCCCATCCGCAATGGTCAGATCCGTCCAAGATCGTTTCTCTGGACCCCTATGGTGCAATGGTGGCAGAGGCCTTTGCCGATGAAATCAATGACGGTCTGGCAATCCAGCCGACAATCGCCATCACCCGTGCCCGCATTCAACTGCCGGAGTTCCGCCATGCGATCGAGGAAGGCCGCCTCGTGCCGGACGGTGTGGTTCTCTCCCAGTCAGGCGAGGCTTCGGTGACCAAAGCGGCGGTGGAGCCGGTATGGTATCTGCCGGGTATTGCGGAGCGCTTGAAGCTGGATGAGGGCAATCTGCGCCGGGCCCTGTTTGAGTATACCGGCGGAATGTTTCCTGAGCTGGTCACGCGGTCGGACCTCAAGGTGTTCTTGCCCCCAATCGGCAACATCACGCTCTACATCTTCGGCGAGATGGAAGGATTGAGCGATCCGGGCACACCGCTGACGTGCCGCCTGCACGACGAGTGCAATGGTTCAGATGTGTTTGGCTCAGACATCTGTACGTGCAGGCCCTATCTGATTCACGGCATTGAGGAGTGCGTGAAACAAGCCCAACAGGGCGGCGCCGGCCTCATCGTCTACAACCGCAAAGAGGGACGAGCGCTCGGGGAAGTGACCAAGTTCCTCGTCTACAATGCCCGCAAGCGCAACCCGGACGGCGATCATGCCGGAGCCTATTTTGAGCGCACCGAATGTGTCGCCGGGGTTCAGGACATGCGCTTCCAGGATCTCATGCCGGATGTGTTCCACTGGCTAGGCATTACGCATATTGATCGCTTTGTCTCCATGAGCGACATGAAGCATGATGCGCTCGCCAAGCAGGGCATTACTGTCGGGGAGAGAGTGCCAATCCCAGATGACCTGATCCCGCCGGACGCTCAGGTTGAGATGGACGCCAAGAAGGCGGCCGGCTATTTCACCGATGAGAGCGTGTCTCAACCGGATGACCTGACGCGGACCCAGGGCCGGGCCCTTGAAGACTACTGACGCGGCTCCATTTGCTTCGGACGAGGAGCTTGCGCGTTGGCTGCTGACGCCAGAGGCCATCCGCGCGCGCTGCGCAGAATTACTGGTCGCCGGTGATCGCGGCGCGCTGACCCACTTTGCGTTACATCGGGAGAGGTTGCCGGCCACCGCCGAATTTGTGCTGGAGACCATTAATGCAAACTACCCGTCACTCAATATTCCGTTTCATGCCCGTTGGCGCCACTTTGTGGTTGCGGGGGAAGACCGCTGGGCAGAGCTTGCGGATGGTCAGACCTGGGATGTGGTCGAGCGGGCGCGCGTTGCGTTTGATCTCGCCGTAACAAGCGTATTGCTGGATGCCGGAGCTGGTCCCTCCTGGTCCTACACCGATCGGCGCGGGATAGAGACGAGCCGTTCAGAAGGGCTTGCCGTTGCAAGCCTGGAGGCGTTCATCTCGGGGCTGTTCTCTGATGATCCGGCGCGGCCCGCCCGGGCTACGGCCTCTGGTCTCTCAGGTCTTACGGTCGGCAAGCTGGCGGCTGCCTTCCAGGTGACACGTGACAATCCTTTGGCCGGGCTTGAGGGCCGTGTGGGACTGCTGAAAGCGTTGGGCCGGGCATTGGCCAACAAACCGGATGTCTTTGGTGCTGAAGGGAGGGTCGGCGCTTTGGTGGACCGGCTAATGGCGCGCTCGGGACCCCTTGAAGCGCGCGACATCTTGCTTGCGGTGCTGGAGGGCTTCGGCAGCATCTGGCCGGGGCGCAGTGAGATTGGCGGCATAAACCTGGGAGACACCTGGGCGCATTCCAAGATAGCGGCAGAGGACGGGCTGGTGCCCTTTCATAAACTCTCCCAATGGCTGAGCTACTCTTTGATTGAGCCGCTTGAGGCCGCGGGTGTGGACGTGGTCAACATTGACGGTCTTACCGGTCTGGCGGAGTACCGCAATGGTGGGCTCTTGATCGATCAGGGCGTTCTGCAGCCTCGCGATCCTGCTCTCATCCGCGAGCCGTTGAGCCCCGGCCATGAGGCCATTGTTGAATGGCGGGCCCTTACGGTCATGCTGCTGGATGAGCTGGCAGGCCTGGTGCGCGACCGCTTGGGGGTCACGGCGCTTGAGTTTCCTTTGGCCAAGGTGTTGGAAGGGGGAACTTGGGCGGCCGGGAGACTGATTGCCACCGAACGCCGCGCAGGTGGTGGTCCGCCCATGAATATTGTGAGCGACGGATCAGTGTTTTGATTTGATCGAAGCTGCGCCATCTGTGTATGGAATCATTGGGTCAGGCATGTAATATCCGTCTAACGGAGGCGGGCCGGCACCGAAACGTTAAAAGAGGTATTCTTATGGGCCTTGGGCATCTCAACCGATTTGTGTTCACTGCGTCTCTTTCACTCCTTCTTGCCACATCGTTAGCATTCGACGCTTCTGCGATGTCGTTGCGCGACGCGATCCAGGTGCGCATCGACAGCGGCGAAGGCGGCGGTTTGGGCGATGATGACGATGAGCGGATGCTGCGGGTCCATGATTTTTACCGGGAACGCAATTTCGAACCCGTTTGGACCACGGAAGGCGGGGCCACCCAGAAAGCCCGCACCTTGGCCAAGCTGCTGCACGCGGCAGGCGAAGAAGCGCTGCATCCCAACACCTATCGCGCTGACGTTCTGGACGACTTGATCAGCGCGTCGGACAGCGAAACCCTCTCCGGTTTGGAGCTGGTGCTGTCCAAGGCGCTGATCGACTATGGCCGGGATCTCGGCTCGGGCACTGTGGTGCCGAACCGGGTGAACAAAGACGTCTACGTCTTTCCCAAGGGCCCGACACCGGAAGGCCTTCTCGCTCGGGCGGCCAGTACGGATGATATCAAGGGATTGGTTGCCTCCCTGAAGCCGCAAACGGCGAACTATGAGCGCTTGAAGGCCAAGCTGGCAGAGTTCCGCGCCTGGGCGCAGCGTGGCGGCTGGGGCACCGTCCCGGAAGGCCCAACCCTGAAGCCGGGCATGGAGCAGGAGCGCGTGGTGGCGCTGCGTCAGCGCATGATCGCAGGGCTTGACCTGCCCGCAGAAAAGGCGGCGGACAGCAAGGCCTTTGGCACGCTCTACGATCCCATACTTGTCGAAGCTGTGAAGCACTTCCAGTACCGCCACGGGATCGACCAGGACGGCGTGGTCGGTCCGGCCACCTTAACGTCGCTCAACACACCGATCGAGACGCGCATCCGCCAGATGGAAGTGAATATGGAGCGGCGGCGCTGGATGGAGGACGATCTGGGACGGCGCTACATCTTCGTCAATCTGGCCGACCAGTTCCTGAAGGTGGTGAGCAACGGCAAGACCGTCCACACCGCCAGAACCGTGGTGGGCAAGACGTATCATTCCACGCCGGTGTTCTCCAAAAAGATGAAGTACATCGTCATCAACCCTTATTGGAATGTGCCGTCCTCCATAGCCCGCAAAGAGTATTTGCCCAAGCTGCGCCAGGATGCAGGCTACTTGCTGCGTCAGAACATCCACGTTCTGCGCGGCGGCTCGCGGATCGACCCCTATTCGGTGAATTGGAACGCCGTATCCTCTTCGGCCTTTCCTTTCCGTTTGCGCCAGGACCCCGGCACCAAGAACGCGCTTGGCCGCATCAAGTTCATGTTCCCCAATCGGTTCAATGTCTACATCCACGACACGCCGGCCAAGAGCCTGTTTGCCAAGTCCAAGCGGGTGTTCAGCCATGGCTGCATCCGGGTGGAAAATCCGCCGGAACTGGCCGAAGTGTTGCTGAAGGAGCAGGGCTGGAGCCTGAGTAAGGTGACCGGTGCGATTGCGGCCCGCAAGAAGCGCGTGGTGAATCTGAAAGAGCCGATCCCTGTGCACATCACCTATCTGACGGCCTGGGTCAACAAAGATGGGTCCACCCACTTCCGCGAAGATGTGTATGGCCGCGACAAGCGCCTGGCCGCAGCTTTGGGACTGGCACTCTAGAAGGGCAAGGATCAGCCGCCGGTGACCGGCGGGAAAAACGCCACTTCGCGTGCGCCCTTGATGGAGGCATCAAACGGCTGATGGTTCTGATCAACGGCGGCGCGGATGGCGCTTAGATCTTCAAAGGCATAAGCATATTCTTCGCCGCGCCCTTTTAGCCAGGTAACAAGATCGCCCACGGTGGCCACGTCCTCTGGCACCTCAACCGTCTCGGTCTGCCTGCCAACCTTCTGGCGCACCCATGCAAAGTACAGCAGTTTCACAGCGGCTCAATCATCCTCAACGATGTGGCTGAGGCCGGCCCGGCAGTAATCATAGCCGGTGTAAAGCGTCAGAATGGCCGCAACCCAAAGACCGGTGATGCCGATTTCCCAGTTGTGGGGCAATACTTTGTCGCCGGCCGTTCCGGCAATCAGGAAGCCAATGGCGAGCATCTGCAGCGTGGTCTTCCATTTGGCCAGTTGGGTTACCGGCACGGACACCTGCAGCTCTGCAAGATACTCGCGCAGGCCAGAGACCAAAACCTCGCGGCACAGAATAATGATCGCCGCCCAGATATTGACACCGTAAATCGACCCGTTCGCCACCAGCATCAACAAGGCAACTGAGATCAGAAGCTTGTCGGCAATAGGATCCAGCATCCGCCCAAGCGATGATTGCTGGTCCCAGATCCGGGCAAGATAGCCGTCAAAGAAGTCTGTGACACACGCGGCCACATAAATCCCCAACGCGATCCAGCGCGCTTCATCAGTGTTGTAGAACAGGCAGGCCGCCAGAGCGGGTACCGCCACGATCCGCCCGTAGGTCAACAGGTTGGGCAGCGCCGTCAGCACGGCACTCGGATCCCGGCGACGCTTCACCCTGAGTTCCTTGTTTACCGTGTCGCTCATTCAGCACCCTCGTGGAAATGCTCGTGGATCTGTTTTGCCAGGGCCTTGGATATACCGTCAACACAAGAAAGATCCGTAACACTGGCCCGGCCCACGGCGCGGGCAGACCCGAAATGCCGTAATAACGCTTTTTTGCGCCCGGGGCCAATACCTTCGATCTCATCCAGCGGATTTGCCCCAATGGCTTTTTTGCGCCGGGCACGATGGGTACCGATGGCAAACCGGTGCGCCTCGTCACGCAGGCGTTGGATGTAGTAGAGCACCGGATCGCGCGGCTCCAGCATAAAAGGCGCCTGACCGTCCACGTGAAAGTGCTCGCGTCCAGCGTTTCGGTCCGGGCCCTTGGCAATGCCGGCAACCGCCACATCTTCAACGCCGAGTTCCTCCATCACGTGGCGCACGGCAGACAGCTGGCCCTTACCACCATCGATCAGGATAAGATCAGGCCACGAGGCCGTATCTTCCTCACCCGAGCCTTCGCTGTCGGCCTTGCTGCCTTGCTCCTTCAGCAACCTGGAGAAGCGCCGGGTCAGCACTTCGCGCATCATGGCAAAGTCGTCGCCGGGCGCCGTGTCATTCGATTTGATGTTGAACTTGCGGTATTGGTTTTTCAGAAAGCCCTCCGGCCCCGCCACCACCATGGCCCCCACCGGGTGGGAGCCTTGAATATGGCTGTTGTCATAAATCTCAATGCGCTTCGGAGGCTCTTCCAGCTTGAACACACGCTTGACCCCATCCAGCAGCCGAGCCTGTGAGGAGGATTCCGCCATGCGCCGGCCAAGGGCTTCGCGGGCGTTCGAGACGGCATGGGTCACGAGGGTCAGCTTCTCCCCGCGCTGGGGCACATTGATCTTGATACGCGTGCCGGTTTTGACGCCCAGAGCATCCTCCATGAGCGCGCGCCCTTCGATATCGTCGGACAGCAAGATGAGTTTCGGACAGGGCTTATCGTCATAGAACTGGGCAAGGAAGGCTTCCAGGATTTCCGCCCGGCTGTGGCTCTTGTCGGCGCGAGGATAGTAGGCCCGGTTGCCCCAGTTCTGCCCGCCGCGGAAGAAGAACACCTGAATGCAGGTTTGCCCGCCTTGATCGGCAATACCGAAGACGTCCGCCTCGCTCACCGATTGCGGATTGATGCCCTGGTGGGCCTGTACATGGCTGAGCGCCGATATTCGGTCGCGGTAACGCGCAGCTTGTTCAAAATCCAGAACCTCGGCGGCATCTTCCATGGCTTTCGCTAGAGTGTTCTTCACCTTCTGGCTGCGGCCGGACAGGAACTGCAGGGCTTCCCCGACGAGCTCCGCATAATCTTCTTCCGAAATCTCACCCGTGCAGGGTGCAGCACAGCGTTTGATCTGATGGAGCAGGCAAGGCCGGGTGCGGTTGTCGTAGACGGAATCTGAGCAGGAGCGCAAAAGGAAAGCCCGCTGCAGTGCATTAATCGTGCGGTTCACCGCACCGGCAGAGGCAAAAGGCCCGAAATAGTCGCCCTTGTGGCTTCGTGCGCCGCGATGCTTTCGGATCTGGGCCACGGCGTGGTCCTTGGTGATCAGGATGTAGGGGAACGACTTATCGTCGCGCAACAGCACGTTGAAGCGGGGTTT
>JBCDDQ010000141.1:0-12318 GCA_039180225.1 Pseudomonadota bacterium | reverse complement strand
TCTTTGATGTTGTCCGTTGGCTGACATTTGACACAGTGGACACCAGGTTTGCTCCAGCGAACTTTGTAAGAAGGGATCTTCTCCGATGAAAGCACGTTTTGTGAAGGTGGCTTCGGCTGCCGCTTTGGCCGCTTCCCTATTCGTGGCGGCTCCGATCAGCACGAAGGCTGCAGAGTACACCGTCGACCTCTCACATTCGTTTGTGCATTTCCGCACCAAACACTTAGGCATGAGCTGGCTGATCGGTCAGTTCAACAAGTTCGAAGGCACCATGAAGTATGACCCGGCCGCCGGTACGGACGGACAGAGTATTTCGCTGACCATCGACACCTCCAGCATCGACACGAACTGGGCGGACCGCGACAAGCACCTGCGCAGTGCAGATTTCCTCAATACCGATAAATTCCCCACCGCCACCTTCAAGAGCACCAAGTTTGAAGGCGACGAAAAGGGTGGAACGCTGACCGGCGATCTGACCTTGATGGGTGTGACGAAATCCATTTCCTTCGCGATCACGAAGATTGGCGAAGGCAAGGATCCCTGGGGTGGTTACCGCGCCGGCTTTGAGGGCAAATATGATCTGGTCCGCAAAGATTTCGGCATGGACTACAATCTTGGCCCCGCCGCTGAGGTCGTCCAGATGCATCTGATGATCGAGGCGATCAAGAACAAGTAACGTCTTGAGCTGAAAGGTGCGGGGGTGTGGCCTTTCAGCCCAGCCCCGCACAGACCCGTTGTGAGCCTTTACAACACCAAGACCCGGTTTGGACTGGTGTCCAAACTTCTCCATTGGCTGATTGCGCTTGGCATTATCGGTCTGATCTGGCTCGGCTGGTGGATGGTCGGGCTCAGCTATTACGACCCCTGGTACAATAGGGGCCTGGAGCTTCACAAAGCCTTCGGGATGATCGTGCTGCTGCTGGTCTTCGCGAAGTTCTGCTGGCAGATCGCCAACCGGCCTCCGGGGCCGGGAGCCACCTTAAAGCCCTGGGAGCGCTCCGCGTCCCACGTCATGCATTGGGTCTTGTATGCGCTGATGCTGGCGGTGCCCGTGACCGGCTACATGATCACAACTGCGGCCGGGCAGGGGGTCTCCGTGTTCGGTTTGTTTGAGGTGCCGGCGATCCTGCCCCAATCGGAGACCGCGCGCGAGCTGGCCACCGACATTCACTACTACTTTTCGTATGGGGCGATCGCGCTGATCTTGGGCCATGCGGGTGCCGCCCTGAAACACCATTTCGTGGACAAGGACGACACCCTGATACGCATGACTTGGGGTAAACTCACCGGACGTTAGAGCACGTCCACCCGCACCCGTGCGATGCCCGATTTGGTCAAACCAATTTTGCGGGCCGCGCCGAGCGACAGATCGATAATCCGCTTTCCGATAAACGGGCCGCGGTCGTTGATGCGGACCACAACGCTTTTGCCTGTGCGCAAGTGCGTGACCCGAACCTTTGTGCCAAAGGGAAGCTTGCGGTGTGCCGCCGTCAGGCCAAGCGGTTTGAAGCGCTCGCCATTGGCGGTCACTTTGCCTGATTTGTAGTAGGACGCAATCCCGGTTTGACCGGCATTGGCCGGCAGAGTAGCAAACAGCAGCAGGGTTGCTGCACCTGCCGCCGCGGCTGCGGCCAAGCAGGTTTCGAAGTTGAGTAGTCTCATACGATTCCCTCTCGTTATGTGAGGCGGCTTCTCGCAGTAGACCGGGGCGGAATTTCGGATGGATTTTGGCAAGTTAAAGGCATTGTTATGGTGATTTTCTGTGAGTTTCCCTAGGGTTATCCAACTTTTGGATAAGGCGAATTTATCGGGCCTGTACGCTTCGCCGGCACTGCGGTAGGGCCGGGCGGAGGCAAGTGAAGGAGCACGTTTGTGACTGAAAGACCGCGCAGATCAGGTGGCAGGACCGGACGCCAGAAGGCCGAACAGGCGGCCGAGCCCAGCACCGCCCATTACCGGCGCCTGCGCAATCCCTTCGGACCGCTGGAAATTCTCACAGCCGATGAAGTGGAGGCGATCCACGAAGCCTCACTACAGGTGCTCCAGGAGATCGGCATCAGGGTTCTGCACGAGGGTGCGCGGTCGATCTACAAGGGTGCCGGCGCACTGGTGGATGGTGAGACCCACATGGTCCGCCTGGGCCGCGAGCTGGTTGAGACCTTCATGGCATCCGTTCCCTCCACCGTTGAGCTCAAGTGCCGCAACCCGGAGCGGGATCTGACCCTTGGAGGGCGCAATATTGTTGTTGCCGCGGTGGGTGGGCCGCCCAATGTGTCGGACCGCGAACGCGGTCGGCGCTCCGGCACAGGCCAGGATTTTCGCGATCTGGTGCGCATGGCACAAAGCTTTGACATTGTCCACCTGCTCAGCCCGTCGGTCGAGCCGCTCGATGTGGAGATGCGCTTCCGGCACCTGGAGGTCACCCGGGCGCAGACCGTGTTGTCAGACAAGTTTCCGTTCGTGTTCTCGCGCGGCGCACCACAAGTGGCCGATGCCTTGGAGATCGTGCGCATCGCTCAAAAGGTGAGCGCCGAGGCGTTTGACACTGAGGTTCGGTGCTACACCGTAATCAATGCCAACTCGCCCCTGCAGCTGGATGTGCCCATGTGCCAGGGCATCATCGACTTTGCCAAAGCCGGTCAGCTCATGGTGCTGACGCCCTTCACGCTGGCCGGCGCTATGGCCCCGGTCACCGTCGCCGGCGCGCTGGCCCAGCAGAATGCCGAAGCGCTGGCGGGCCTTTCGCTCAGCCAGATGGTCAACCCTGGCGCCCCCGTCTGCTATGGCGGGTTCACCTCCAATGTGGATATGAAGTCAGGGGCGCCTGCGTTCGGCACGCCGGAATATGTCAAGGCGGCCCTGGCCTCCGGCCAGCTCTGCCGGCGCTATGGAGTGCCGTTCCGCTCATCCAACGTGAACGCCTCCAACACGCCTGACGCCCAGGCGGCCTATGAATCCCAAATGGCCATCTGGAGCACGCTGATGGGCGGGTGCAACATTCTGATGCACGGCGCAGGCTGGCTGGAGGGTGGGCTCACCGCCTCGTTCGAGAAGTTTGTGATCGACGTGGATATGCTGCAGATGATGGCCGAAGTGTTCACCGGTCTCCCGGTTGATCCCCAAGACCTTGCCATGGATGCCATGCGCGAGGTGGGGCCAGGCGGGCATTACTTTGGCGCCGCGCACACATTGGAGCGCTATTCCAAGGCGTTCTATGAGCCGATTGTCTCCGACTGGCGCAACTATGAAACCTGGGACGAGGCGGGTCGGCCGGACGCTTTTGAACGTGCGCATCAAGTCTACAAACAAACACTGGCCGAGTTTGAGACGCCGCCCATGGAGCCTGCGGTACGCGAGGAGATTGACGCTTTCATTCAGCGGCGCACGGTTGAAGGCGGTGCGCTGCCAGAATCATAATGCGAGGCCTGCTGGCCATCCCTGCGGGCGGGGGCCTATACTGGCCCGCGTAAATGAGCAGTGCTGAGGTGCAGAACAATGATTGACGATCCCCCCCTTCTCACGGTCCGCCGCAACTTTCCCAGACCGTCCGCCGACCTGGTCAACCGGTTGCGTGGCACCGCCACTGGCGTGGTAGTGGATTGCATGAACGGGCGCGGCGCGCTGCATCACGCCATCAAACCGGTCACGCCCGAGGCGACCAGCTTTACAGGCGTTGCCGTAACGTGTGACGTGGGACCGGCTGACAATCTGGCCGTGTTCGCAGCCATGGAGATTTGTCAGCCAGGCGATGTGATTGTGATCGCCACTGATGAGTTCCTCACCACTGCCGTGATCGGTGACATGGTGGTGGGCATGACAGCCAATATCGGGGCGGTGGGCATGGTGACCGATGGAGCGGTGCGCGATGTGGCAGGGATCTGCGAGGCCGGCATCGCCTGCTTTGCAGCGGCCGTGACGCCCAATTCGCCGGCCCGAAACGGGCCGGGCACCGCAGGGTTGCCGATTGTGTGCTCAGGCGTTCCGGTTTCCGCCGGCGACGTTGTGGTGGCAGATCCAGATGGCGTGGTGATCGTGCCGCAAGATCAGCTCGAGCAGGTTCTGGCCCGCCTGCCGGACGTACTGGCTGCAGAGGCTGGCTTGGAAGAAAAGGTCAAAGCAGGCTTGCAAGTGCCGGACTTTGCAAAGGAAGTTCTCTCCGGCGACCGGGTCGTGACCCTCGATTGATCCAGCCTAGCCGGCCGTCAGGTGTGCCTGGATGGCTTTGACGGTTTTCATCAAGAGCATCTTGCGTTCCGGGGCCAATGGCGTGGGGTTGGAAGACATCTTGGCAATCACAATGGCGTTCTTGCGGTCCACGAAAAGATGCTGACCGTGAATCCCGATGGCAAAGATAACCGGAGCATCGCCATCAAGAATGTACCATTTGGAGCGGTAGGATATCGGGTAGCCCGGAAAGTCCTCCGCGAACGCGCCCTGGTCCCACGCGGCACGGCTGCCTTGGGTTGCAATATCGTCGATCCAGCCTGCCGGCACCACTTGCCGGCCACCGCGCTGGCCATCTTGAACCAACAACTGACCGACCCTCGCCAGATCGCGGGCCGTGACGCACATGCCGCCGGCTGCGCGCGGGGCGCCCAGCCGGTCCACGGTGATGTATCCGCTGCGCTCCGCCCCCATGGGCTGCCAAAGCAGGGTGCTCATCAGGTCCGCATAACGTTCATTGCTGGCCCGCTCGATGATCCAGCCCAGCAGATCCGTGTTTGGGGAGACATAGTGAAACCGGCCCTCATGGTTCCCATCACGTTCTTTAAGGGTTTGCAGGAACGAACGAAGGTCTGTCGCCTCCTCGCCGGGCGCCAGCGGGTTCCAATTGGTGGACTTCCTGTACTCGATGATCGGACCACTCGTCGTCTCATAATCTTCGTCAAACGCCACACCAACGCGCATGTCTAAGAGGTGTCGGACGGTTGCGCCCTGATAGGCCGTGCCCTCAAGCTCGGGCACATAGTCTGAGGCCAGGCGATCGATCTCAAGCCTGCCCAGATCTGCCAGAATGCCGGCGAGCAGACCGAGCATGGACTTGGAGACGGACATGAGGATGTGCGGGGTATGGCGCGTCATGCCGTTTGCGTAGTGCTCAAACACCACTGCGCCGCCATGCAGCACGACGAAGGCGTCCGTCTCCGTCTCATTCAACACCGCTTGCAGGTCCGCGGTTTCGCTCTTATCCAGCTTTACCTTGAGCCCATGAAGATCCTGTGCCCTTTCCGGCAAGGCCCACACGTTATCGGGATCGTTTGCGATGTCGGCAGAAGGCACGATCTCGCGCACGTGATGAAACGCCCACTTGTTGAATGGCCCTGTGCGCCAGTTTGCCAAGGTCACTTGGCCGTCAGATCCAGCGGGAAACTTGGTCATGAGATCGGTCATCTGGAAAGTATTCCTGGTTAGTTACGCAAAACGATTATTTTTTCTTGTCACAACCGTTGCGTATCCCTAGGGTCAATACAAATGGAAACCATGAAGGCAGCGGTTGCGCCAGTCTCTAATCTGCCGCACCGGTCGGGGCACCTTTGAACTATACAGAGTTCATCTATGAAAACCGCCGTTGGTTGGGCGGCGGATTTCTTTTGACCTTGGCTTCCTGCTTTGGACAGACCTTCTTTATTGCTCTGTTCTCCGGTGAGCTGCGCGCCACATTTGATTTAAGTCACGGTGAGTTGGGAGGACTTTACACCGGCGCGACCCTGGCCAGCGCGGTTGTCCTCATATGGCTGGGCAAAACCGCCGACTGGATGCACATCCCCGTTCTGAGCGCGATCGTAATCGGGGTGCTTGCGGCCGCATGCTTGCTGATGGCCTCGGCCGGTTCTCTTGTCTTGCTGACGTTGGCGCTGTTTTTGCTGCGCTTGCTGGGCCAGGGCATGTTGACCCACATTGCGATGACCGCGATGGGCCGCTGGTTTTCCGCCTACCGGGGGCGGGCCGTGGGGGTTGCGAGCCTCGGTTTCTCGGCGGGCGAAGCGGTGTTGCCCTTCATCACCATTGTGTTGATTGGGGCCATGGGCTGGCGCCAGGTTTGGTTGGCGGCCGCCGCAATTCTGCTTCTGGCGGCGTTGCCGGCGATCTACTGGCTGTTCCGCGTTTCGCGCACGCCCGTGGCGAAGCCGTCTGAGGGCATGGCACGATATGACAATCGGCGCGGAGTGGAAGACTGGACCCGCCGGCAGGTTCTGGCAGACCCCGTGTTCTACGGGCTTTTGCCGGCAACGCTTGGTCCGCCGTTTATCTCCACGGGCATTTTCTTCCACCAGATCCACCTGATGGACGAAAAGGGCTGGGACATCAGCGTCTTCCCGGCCGTTTTTCCGTTCTTTGCCGCGTCCACGGTGATCACCTCTCTGGCCAGCGGTTGGGCTATCGACAGGTGGAATTCGGTTGTCCTGCTGCCGATCTTCCTCCTGCCATTGGGGCTCGGATCTCTTTTTCTTGGACTTTCCGGCGCAAGCGCCGTGGCCGGTGTGTTCATGGTGCTCCTCGGGGTCACGATTGGCGCAGGGCAAACCATGAGCGGGGCCATCTGGCCCGAGCTCTATGGCACCACGCATCTTGGCGCGATCCGCGCTCTCATGGCCGCTGTCATGGTGTTCGGGACGGCCCTGGCACCGGGCATTGTAGGCTGGCTGCTGGACATTGGCGTGACCATGGAAACCCAATTGCTCTTCATGGCCGGATACACGGTAGCTGCATCTGGATTTCTCTGGTACGTGATGAGGGTAATTCAAACTGCGCGCTCCTCTGAGGCCGCGACCGTTTGAGCGCGAGCAATGAAGGAACGCCCCATGCGAATTGATCATCAAATGATGCGAGTAAAGGACCTCGACAAATCCGTTGACTTTTACACACGGATCTTGGGCATGCAGCTGCTGCGCCAGACCGAGTATCCGGACGGCAAATTCACCAACACATTCGTAGGCTATCAGCCGGAAGGCGAGGGCACGTCTCTAGAACTCACCTACAACTGGGACCAGGAAGACGATTATGAGATGGGCCAAGGCTGGGGTCATTTGGCGCTTATGGTGGATGACGTCTATGCCACGTGCGACAAACTGGCTGCAGAGGGCGTGACCATCACCCGGCCGGCCGGTCCCATGAAGCACGGCACCCGCGTGATCGCGTTCATTGAAGACCCTGACGGCCACAAGATCGAGCTGGTGGGCCCCAGAGACTAGAAAACGCCATGCTACGTGCAATTGAGCCGGCAGATCTTCCAAAGCTGCTTGAGCTGAACCAGGCCCATGTCAGGGAGCTTTCCTCTTTGAGCCTGGAGCGGCTGGGCGATCTGGTAAACGCGGCGTTCTGGTCCAGATGCGCAGACAGCCGGGGCGCACTGCTTCTGACCTTTGATCAGGATGCAGACTATAACAGCCCCAACTTCATCTGGTTCAAGGAGAAGTATGGCCGCTTCGTCTATGTGGACCGAATTGTGGTGGCGCCCTCAGAGCGGGGCAAAGGCCTCGCCGCCAAGCTTTATGAGGAATTGTTCGCCGAAGCCCGTGCCCAAGGCCACACCATGATCTGTTGTGAGGTCAACAGCGACCCGCCCAATCCGGGCTCTGACCGCTTCCACGAAACCCTTGGCTTTGAAGAAGCCGGTGCGGCCCATCTGGCGGACCGCGGCAAGTCCGTGCGCTACTTGGTGTGCCAGCTTTGAGCGCGTGTTAAAAAATCTAAATGCATCCTTTTGGTTAAACTCCTGCTCATATTCTTCTGGTCTAATCGTTCCGATTGATGGGGCGATTAGGCTGGAAGGTGAAAATATGTCGTCTTCAGCAGACAGTGACGCAAACATGACCGGGGTAGACGGTGGCGCAGGCGGTGCGGAACCAGATTTCGCAGACCGGCGTGCAGCACCGCGCAAACGTATCCTGAAGGCTGGCGTAATCCGCGCCTTGCCGGACTTCGAAGCCACCTGTGTGGTGCGAGATTTGTCCGAAGGCGGAGCCAAGCTGAAGGTGCAAGACGCCCGGCAGGTGCCTGATCTGTTTCAGCTCACCATTGAGCTGGACGGGCTCTTGGCCAAGTGCCAGGTCATGTGGCGCAACAAATCCAACGAGCTTGGTGTGAAGTTCGAGGCCCCGGCTGTGGCCATACCGCCGGCGCGCAAGCAGGTGATTTATCCGCCCGTGGCCAGGCCCGACATGCCAGAGTACAAGCCGCGCCCGTTCGAGCGCCGCACCAAGGTGGTCTTCGATAAATAGCACCTGGCGGCTTAACGTCAGTAGACCGGGCTCTTCTGGACCTGTAAGAGGAAATTTGATCCTCTTTGAGTTCCCGTTCCCATGCCCCTTGGCGATTATTTTGAGTTTGCCCGCGCGAACCTGCGGTTCTTGAGCTTTGGCTTCCTGGTGGCACTGACCTCAAGTGCCGGCCAGACGTTCTTTATTGGCGTCTTTGGCCCGGAGGTGCGCGAGGCGTTCTCGCTCAGCCATACCGAGTGGGGGACGATCTACATGATCGGCACACTCTCCAGCGCTGCGGCACTCACCTACACCGGTGGCTTGATAGACCGCATCGATCTTCGCCTGTTTGCAGCCCTGGCGATTGCCGGTCTGGCTGCTGCCTGCCTGGTGATCAGCCTTGCGCAATCGGTTATCGCGCTGACAGTAGCCATCTTTCTGCTACGGCAAATGGGCCAGGGTCTGACCAGCCACACGGCCACCACATCCATGGCCCGCTATCACGATGCACACCGGGGCAAAGCGCTCTCGCTTGTCTCCATCGGCTTCACCACGGGCGAAGCGCTGTTGCCCGTGTTGGCGGTTGCCGCAATTGCCGCCTGGGGCTGGCGTCAGACCTACAGCGTCACCGCGCTCGTGGTGCTCGGCGTCATTCCCATTGTGCTGTGGCTGCTGCGTGGGCATAGGAAGCGACATGAGGCGTTTCTTGCTGCTGGTGAAGCGGAAACAGCGTCCAGCGCCGCACAGGCCGGCGGCAAAACGCGTTGGGAGATGCTGCGTGAGCCACGATTTTACATGTTGCTTCCCGCCGCCGTGGCGCCGTCGTTCATCGTCACGGCCATGTTCTTCCATCATCTGACGCTGGCCGAGGCCAAAGGCTGGTCGGCCCAGTGGGTGACCGGAAGCTATTGGATGTTCGGCGTGGCGACCGTATTGGCCTTGCTCACAGCCGGCCCTCTGATTGACCGCTGGAGTGCGGCGCGCATCATGCCCTTCTACCTCTTGCCGCTTGCCGCCGGCTTGGTTCTTCTGGCGCCGGCTGAAAACGCGCTTTGGATCCTGGCTTATCTCTTTCTTGGCGGGCTGAATTCGGGGATCTACTTTGCCGGCCTCACCGCGCTCTGGGCCGAGCTCTATGGCGTGCGCCATCTGGGGGCCATAAAGTCGACCGTGGGCGCCATCAGCGTGTTTGCATCGGCTCTTGGTCCGGTCACCGTGGGCGTCATGCTCGATCTGGGCTATTCCATGGAAACCGTGTGCCTCAGCTTTGCGGCCTACTGTCTGCTCGCCACGCCCCTGTTAATCCGCGCCTTGCGGCGCCCATCCTATCCTGCCGACTTTCCGGCTGGTTAGGTGAGGTGTTTGTTTTTTCGAACATTCCTTGAAAAAGAACGAATTGTTCTTTAAATAGAACAATCAATTTGCTTGCGCCAACGCCGAGGACAGTTCGATGACGGTATTTCCCAAGGTTTATGTGATCCACGAGAATTCAGCCTGGCTGCCGCCTTTAAGGGCCGCATTTGAGGCGCAGCAGACGCCATACGAGGAGTGGCTGCTTGACCGTCTTACCGTGGATCTGAGCACTCCTCCGCCGGACGGCGTGTTCTTCAGCCGCATGAGCGCCTCCAACTACACCCGCGGACATGTGCACGCCAATCACAGCACGGACATCATTTTGCGCTGGCTGGAAGCCCATGGGCGCCGTGTCATCAACGGAAGTCCAGTTTTGCAGCTTGAGTTCTCGAAGGCGGCCCAGCAGATCCGGTTGGACCAAGCCGGCATCGCCACCCCCAAAACGGTGGTGGCCGTTGGGCGCGACAAAATCGTGGAAGCAGCGCGAGAGCTGAACTTGGCCCCGTTCATTGTGAAGCCCAATCAAGGCGGCAAAGGGCTCGGCGTGCAGCTCTTCGCCTCTGTGGCGGAACTGGAGCAAGCGCTTGAAAGCGAGGGCTTGCCCAAGACGCTGGATGACGTCTGGCTGGTTCAAGAGAAGATCGCTTCAGATGAGGAGCACATCACGCGGGCGGAGTTCGTGGGCGGCAAGTTTCTCTACGCGGTGAACGTATTTTCCGGGGGCAGTTTTGAGCTGTGCCCGGCCGACGTCTGCAATGTGGATTTTGCAGATTTTTGCCCCGCGGGCTCGAACGAAACACCAGAACCACTCCCGGAGAGCGGACCCAGATTTGAAATCTCCAGTGCTCCTGATCTGGATCTGGTGGCGAAACTGGAAAAAGTCCTCAGCGACAACGGCATTGAGGTGGCGGGGATTGAATATATCCGCCGCCCGGATGGCACCCCGGTTGTCTACGACATCAACACCAACACCAATTACAATGCTGGCGCCGAAGAGGCCGCTGAGGTCACGGCAGGGGGCATGGAGACAATTGCCGCGTTCCTGGCAGACGAGTTGGCCGCTCTCACAGACGCGGAGCCCCTGAAGGCAACCGCATAATCAGTCGAGCTCGAAGGCGTCCTTGTAATCCTGCTTGAGGGCAGGGTCCTGGGCGTCTTTTTCAAGCAGGCAGTTGCCCACCACCAGGGTCTCAATCTCCGTGCCCATGAAGCAGCGGAAGGCATCTTCCGGCGTGCAGACAATTGGCTCGCCGCGCACGTTGAACGAGGTGTTCACCAGAACGGGACAGCCGGTCTTTTCCTCAAATGCACTGATGAGGGCATGGTAGCGCGGGTTGGTGCGTTTGCTCACCGTCTGGACCCGGGCGGAATAGTCCACGTGGGTGATGGCCGGGATGGAGGAGCGCGGGACGTTGAGCTTCTCAATGCCGAACAGAGCCTTTTCTTCATCGCTCATCTCGGTGCGATGTTCTGCTTTAACATCGGCCACTAAGAGCATGTAGGGACTCTCACAATCCATCTCGAACCAGTCGCTCACCTTCTCCTCCAGGACAGAAGGGGCGAAGGGGCGGAAGCTCTCGCGGTACTTCACTTTGAGATTGAGTAGCTTCTGCATGGTGGGCGAGCGCGGATCGCCCAGGATGGACCGGCACCCCAGTGCACGGGGCCCGAACTCCATGCGGCCCTGGAACCAGCCGATACCCTTGCCATCGGCCAGATCAGAAGCTGCACGGACCGTCAGATCTTCATCGCTCAGAACAGTGAACTTGGCGCCTGCTACAGTGAGCCGCTCTTCAATATCGGCCTGCTCATAGGATGGGCCGAGATAGGACCCGGCCATGGCATCGTGCCCGCCATTGACCGTGCGCGGCTTGTCGAAGTGCTGGTGCCAGGCCCCGAGCGCTGCGCCCAATGCACCGCCAGCATCACCTGCCGCCGGCTGGATCCACACCTTCTCAAAGCAGCCATCGCGCAAGAGCTTGCCATTGGCCACGCAGTTCAGCGCCACACCGCCGGCAAGACACAGGTTCCTCTGGCCCTGCTCTTTGGCAATGCTGCGGCCCATGGCGAGAACCACATCCTCCAGCACGTCCTGAACCGAGGCCGCCAGGTCCATCTCGCGTTGGGTCAACAATTGCTCCGGCGTGCGCGCAGGGCCATCGAACAGGGCATCGAACTTGGCATTGGTCATGCGCAGGCCCGTGCAGTAATCGAAATAGTCCATGTTCAGCTTGAAGCTGCCGTCCGGCTTTATGTCGATCAGGTTGTCTTTGATGGCGGACGCGAACCGGGGCTCGCCATAAGGCGCAAGCCCCATCACTTTGTACTCGCCGGAGTTCACCTTGAACCCTGTGTAGTAGGTGAAGGCCGAGTAGAGCAGGCCAAGCGAATGGGGGAAGTGGATCTCTTTGAGCATATCCAGCTGATGGCCGCGGCCCACCGCCAGAGAAGTGGTGGCCCATTCGCCCACGCCGTCCATGGTCAAGACGGCCGCTTCCTCAAACGGGGAGGGGAAAAAGGCACTCGCCGCATGGCTCTGGTGGTGCTCGGCGAACAAGAGCTTCTCAGACCAGTTGAAGTCCGGCAGATGCTTCTTCAGTTCCGTGTTGAGCAGAGACTTCTGAAACAGCTTCTCCTTCAGCCAAATGGGCATGGCCATGGCAAAGGAGCGGTAGCCCCGCGGCGCAAAGCTGAGGTACGTCTCCAGCAGCCGCTCAAACTTCAAGAAGGGCTTGTCGTAGAACGCCACATGATCGATGGCATC
>JBCDDQ010000140.1:0-12428 GCA_039180225.1 Pseudomonadota bacterium | reverse complement strand
GTTCATCCCTAACTCGGAGCTTCCAGATGCGGCGGTTTGCGTTGGTTGGCCTCATGGTCCTGCCTTTGGCCGGATGCCAGACGGGCGGTGAGTCCGATGGCATTATCGGCGCCTACCAGAGGACCGAGACCGTGCGTTACAACAAGCGCGATTACACGGTGAGCTTCATCTATTCGGACAGCTCAAAGTCCTACGACGTGAAGGTGCGCCGTCAGGGCCAGCCCATGGATGCCGGCGCCACCGACCGCAACAATGCCACTCAAGTGGCCGCCTCCACGGTGAGCTATTATGCCTGTCCGGCCGGCTATCGGGCAAAGCCTATCGGTTCGGCCAAGTATGCCAGCGCGCAATGGTCGGTCAACGCAAGGTGCGCGAAAACCTGAGCGATGAGAAACGCATGAGCGAGACCACAGCTGCGGCGCCCGTCAGGGCCTCGCTCGGTATTGTCTTGGCGCTTTTGGCGGTTGCATGCTTTTCCGGAATGGATGTGCTGGTGAAGTGGCAATCGGCAACCTATGCCGTTGTCCAGGTGATCTTCTTCCGCAGCGTTTTCGCCTTCATTCCGCTGGGCATCGTGGCTGGCTTCAGCGGGGGCTGGCAGGCGGTGAAGCCAAACGATGTGTGGGCACATGTGTGGCGGTCCCTGATCGGGCTTTGCGCCATGACATCGGTGTTTGCAGCATTCTCTCTGATGAAGCTGGCGGATGTGGTGGCCATCGTGTTCGCAGCACCGGTGTTCGCCACGGCCCTGTCGGTGCCGATCCTTGGGGAGAGGGTTGGTCCGCGCCGCTGGTTCGCGGTTGCGATGGGCTTCTTGGGTGTGCTGATCATCATCCGGCCCGGGACAAGCGCCTTTGAGCCGGCGGCGGTGCTGGCGCTGTTCGGCGCGGCCTGTATCGGCATCACCACCGTTTATGTGCGAAAGTTGACCCGCACGGAAACCAATGCCTCGATCATCTTCAGCTTCACCGTGACGACCACGGTGGCGTCGGCCGTTTTGCTGCCCTTCTTCTGGAAGACGCCCGGAGGGGTCGATCTCACGGCGCTGTGCGCCATTGGCCTGTTGGGTGGGATTGCGCAGATCTTTCAGACCGGTGCGGCGCGGCATGCGGAAGTGGCGACCATCACGCCGTTCAAATACACCGCACTTTTGTGGGCAATGTTCTATGGCTATCTGATCTTCAACGAAGTGCCCGATGGCTGGACCCTGGTGGGGGCGGCTATTGTGGCCGGCTCCGGATTGTTTATTGTGTTGCGCGAAGCACAATTGAAACCTGAGCGCGCGCACCGCATCCGGCGCTGGACCTTGTGGCCGCGCGGATAGAGGCTCGGCCTCAATGAACCGGATCGACCATAAAGAGCTGATTGCGGGCCTGCCCGCCGAGACGCGTGCGCGCCTTCTGGCCCAGTCCGATGGGCCGGGGCTGACGCGCTTTTGCGCCCATTTCGGGGCCGTTCTGCTGGGGGCGGTTCTGATCGTGCGCGGTGTGCCGGGCTGGCCGCTATTGCTGGTGGTGCAAGGGCTCTTTATCGGCTTTCTGTTCACGCCGTTGCATGAAACCATTCACCGCACGGCGTTTCGCACCGAGTGGTTGAACACGGCCGTTGCCGCGCTTTGCGGGTTTGCGGTGTTGATCGCGCCCAACTGGTTCCGCTACTTCCACTTCGCCCACCATCGCTTCACCCATGAGCCGGGCAGGGACCCGGAACTTGAGGCGGGCAAACCTCAGACCTTGGGGGCCTATCTGCTCTATGTCTCTGGGGGGCCGGTTTGGGCTGGCAATGTGCGGGTGCTGATCAGCAACGCTCTGGGGCGGCGAGACGACCCTTATGTGCCGGCGCGTGCGCGGGCGAAAGTGGTGCGCGAAGCGCGGCTTTTTCTCTGCGCCTATGGGGCGGTTTTGATCGCGAGCCTCGTTCTCCAATCAGCGGCGTTGTTTTGGGTGTGGGTTCTGCCGGCGCTGCTCGGCCAGCCGTTTATGCGGCTCTATTTGCTGGCCGAACACACCCGCTGTCCGCACGTGGCCAACATGTTGGAAAACACCCGCACCACCTTCACCAACCGCTTCGTGCGCTTCATCGCCTGGAACATGCCCTATCACATCGAGCACCATGCCTATCCGGCCGTTCCGTTCCACAAGCTCCCTGCGTTCCACCAGGTCATCAAGGACGAGCTGAAGTGCACGCAGGACGGCTATGCCCGCTTCCACAAAGACTATGTGGGCGCGATTTCAGACGGCAGTCTTCAGCTTAAGGATCAAGCGTAACCTCGGTCATCTTGCCGGCTGTGATGTCTACCTCCACTTCGGCCTGCTTGCCCTTCAGCTTCCCGATCAGCACATACCTACCGGCAGGCAGCAGCACGGGCCGGCCTGTGTGGAAGGCGTTGATGCGGGCGCGCTTGCCTTCAAGGTCCTTTTCCGCTTCGAACACGGTCACATGTGTCTTGGCCCTGCTCTTCACGTTGAGAGAGCCGGCATTGATGCTGACCGTCACTTCGGTGAGCTTGCCGGCGGACAGCTCCACCTCTGCTCCACTTCTGGGAACACCGGAGCGCGCTTCCACATAGTATTTCCCGGCAGGAAGCTTATAGGTGGTGCGCGTTTGCCCGCTCGTCACCCGCTTGCGCTTGCCGTCCAGGCCCTTGTCCGGCTCGAAGATGTAAATGTTGGCGCTCTTCAAAGGCTTGGCGCCATCAACGGGCACCACATTCACCTTCAGACCGCCCACAGCCGCCACCAGGGTCTCCTCCGACCGCCGGCCTGAGGCGATCTCCATCTCCTTGGCCACCACGGCCTTGCCCACCGTGCCTGTGACGTAATATTTGCCCGCGGGCAGGGTGAAGGTCTGGCGTTGGTTTCCGGCGGTGATCTGGCGGCGTTTCCCGTTGGCCTGCGGCGCCAGCTCATAGATGCGCACATAGGCATCGCGGGCCGGTTTGCCGCCTTCTTGGGCCAACACATCCACTTTCAGGGTGCCTGATCCTAAGACCATCGTGAGGTCCGTCTTTTGACCGGGGGTGATCTCGGCGGTCTGGCTTGCCCGCGCTTTGCCCAGCTTGGCCACGACCTTGTAACTGGCGGCGGGCAGGGTGAAGATCTGGCGCTGGTTGCCGGCCGTCACCTGCTTGTGCTTGCCGCCGGCGTCCGCATCGGCCTCTTGCACGTAGATATAGGCCTGTGTCAGGGGCTCAGCACCCTCGCTCGGCACCACGTTCACTTTCAAGAGCCCGGCATTGAGAATGATCTTGGCGCGGTTTTCGCCGGCCTCCGCAACGCTCACCGCGGTTCCGCCCGCCGCGGCCCCCACTTTGGTGGTCACGTAATAGTCTCCGGGCTTGAGCTTGAACGGGTTGCTGGCCGCTCCTTGCGTGATGCTCTTTTCGCCTTGGCCGGTGCGCACGCGCACATAGGCGCGCTCCAGGGGCGATTGGTCTTCAGACAGCTGCACGTCCACTTTGAGGAGGGTGGCGCTTGGCGCGGCCGGCTTTGGTTCCGGTTCGCCGGCCGGGGCCTTCACCTCGGCCACAACTTGGCCAATGGCGCTGCTCAGTTCGCTGGCGCTGTCGGCGGGCAGATACTTCCCGCCCGTCTCGTCCGCCAGGCACTGCAGGCTTGTGGTGTCCTTCTCAGAGAGGTCAAAGCCCACCACGTGCACGGTGAAATCAATGCCCTGGGCCTCCAGGTCCTTAGCCAGACCGCATGGGTCCGCCTCGCAGGTCTCAAGCCCATCGCTCACCAGGATGATGGTGGCCTTCTCCTCGCGATATTTCAGCTCCTCAGCGCCCTTGCGCACCGCATCGGTGATGGGGGTCTTGCCCTTGGGCTGAACCTTCTCGATCACCGACATGTAGCTCTTGGCATTGACCGGCCCCAAGGGGATGAGGGTTTGGATGTCCTTGCAGTCTCCTTTGGAGCGGTGGCCGTAAGCCATGACGCCCATTTTGACCTTACCGGCGAGATCGTTGAGCACCTGGCCCACCACCCGCTTGGCAATGGAGATCTTGGGTTCCTCATCAACCCGGCCCCACATGCTGCCCGATCCGTCGAGCACCAACATCACGTTTTCTTCTGCCGCCTGAGCGCGGTGGTGCGGGCCGGAGGCAAGAAAGATGAGTGCAAGCGCGAGCAGCTTGGCCGTTGCTGAAAAGCGAATGAACATGGCGCGGGTTCCCCGTAGATTGAATGAAGCAGCGTTTCGTCCTAACATGCCGAACAGTTGGAGGCGGCGCAATCGGCCAGGCCGGGTTGTCTGGGAGATCAGAGCGGGTTGCGAGGAAAGGTCGCACAGACCAATGAGTATAAGTCAAACGATTAGGCCGAGCTGCAAAGCAGCGCTTGCCGCCTGCGCGCTTTGGGCCGTGTCCGGCTGCTCCTCGGACAATGCGGTGAACCAGTTCCTGGATGATGCGCAGAAGCAAATCAACTCCGTCAGCATTGCGGGCACCGCGAGCAACGCTGCGTGCAAACCTGATCCTTATGCGCCGGCCATCCAAGATCCCACGAGCCAAATGGCGGGGCGCACCTTCGCCTATCAGCGCGGCAACCAGCACAAGGGCAAGATCACCTTTGATGCAGGCGGGACGTTCAACTGGGAGAATGAGGACGGCACCAAAGCGGGCACAGGCCGCTGGTCGACACAAGGGGCCAAATGGTGCGAGAGCTTTGATGCCTCGGCGCATAACGAGGCCGTTTCGAGCCGTTGCTGGCCGGTGATCAATGCGCGCGGCGCCCTGTGTTATGGCGTGACACGGCTGGTTCCCGAACAGGCAACGATTCCACCGGGTTAAAGCCCTTAACAGCGGTTAACCGGCCCTGCAATTTTTGCATAGCAGGGGTGAAAAAATAGCATTGGAATCTGAGAGCCAACGATCCTATTTGAGCGTCAACCGATGCGCTGGTGCAAAGGGGTTTCGCTCTTAAAGGAGTATTTCAAATGGCCCTGATTTCCATGATCCAAAACTGGTTCCGTACCCGCAACCTGCGCGAACAGCTGCGGGCGCTTTCCGACCATCAGTTGGAAGATATTGGTCTGTGCCGCGCCGACATCCCGGCCTAAGCCACACCATCCCACATTCTTCTAAGTTTGCTGATCCGCTGCGAGTTTTGAGAGCTCGCGGCGGATTTCGCTTATCTGGGCCTCAGTTTTGTCCAATTCGGATCGGGTGAGTTTGACGTTCTCGTGCACAAGCCCACGCTGTTGCTCCAGAGCCGCTCCCCGTCCGCCGAGACGCTCCAACCGATCGCCAACGCGCCGGCCCTCATGGCGAAACTCCGCCAGGGCGTCCGCCAACTGTGCACGGGTCTTCTCTTTGATCGCCAAGAGCTGCTCGAGCCTGATGCGTGTCGCACCAGGCTCAAGAGTGTCGTCAGGCATCAGGCTTCGGCGCTCTCATCCCAGCCTGAAACCGCTTTGACTTCCAGGAAGTCTTCCAGACCCCAGGTGCCGCCTTCACGGCCGTTGCCCGATTGTTTGTAGCCGCCAAACGGGCTGCCGGAGGCTCTTTGCGCGCCATTGAGCTGAACCATGCCGGAGCGCAGCTTGCGGGCGACCTTCTGCACACGCGCCTGATCGCCCCCTTGCACATAGGCGGTGAGGCCATAGGCCGTGTCGTTGGCGATCTCGATGGCTTCTTCCTCGGTGTCAAACGGGATGATGGACAGGACCGGCCCGAAGATCTCTTCACGCGCAATGGTCATCTCATTGTTGACGTCGGCAAAGACCGTTGGCCGGGCATAGTAGCCGCGGTTCAGCCCATCCGGACGGCCCGGGCCACCGGCCACGAGGCGCGCACCTTCGTCGATGCCGGCCTGGATCAGGCGTTGCACCTTGTCGTACTGCATCTCAGAGACCAGCGGGCCGATGTGCCGGCCTTCTTCTGTCGGATCGCCCACTTCGGTTTTGTCCGCTGTAGCCGCGGCCACTTCCACCGCCTTGTCATAGACGGAACGCTCCACCAGCATCCGGGTGGGGGCATTGCATGATTGGCCGGTATTGTTGAAGCAATGAATGGCGCCGCGCTTAACCGCCTTTTCGGTATCGGCATCTGCGAAGATGATGTTGGGGCCTTTGCCGCCCAGTTCCAGGGTGACACGCTTGACCGTATCGGCTGCGCCTTTGGTGACCGCGATGCCACCGCGTGCTGACCCGGTGAACGACATCATGTCGATGTCCGGGTGTGCGGACATAGCTTCGCCCACTGAGGGGCCATCCCCGTTCACCAGGTTGAACACACCGGCCGGGAAACCGGCCTCATCAATCATCTCAGCAAACAAGAGGCCCGAGAGCGGTGCGATCTCCGAGGGTTTCAAGAGAACCGTACAACCGGACCCGATGGCCGGGATCACCTTCAGGGCGATCTGGTTCATGGGCCAGTTCCAGGGGGTGATCAGCCCGCACACGCCGATCGGCTCATGGATGATGTGCTCTTCGGTGACGTTGTCGCGCAGCGGGTGTTCATAGACGAAGGACTTGAGGGTTTTAATGAACGCCTTGATATGGCCCAGTCCGGCTGCGGCTTGAGCACTGGTGGACAAGGTGGTGGGCGCCCCCATCTCGCTGGTGATGGCTGCCGCCATTTCATCCATGCGGCCGGCATAGATATCGGCAAGCTTCTCAATATAGCCCAAGCGCTCTTCAGGAGAGGTCTCGCTCCAGGGGGTGAACGCTTTGCGGGCCGCCGCAACGGCCTTGTCGACATCGGCCTTGGAGCCGAGGGAAATGACCGCACACGGCTCTTCGTTGGCCGGATTGATCACGTCAAAATCATGTTTTGTGGTCGGCGCAACCCAGGCGCCGTCAATGTAGAAGTCCGTTTTTCTGAGCATGGAATACCTCGTGAGATTACTGCAGGCATAGGTGGTTTCCGCCGGGCTGAATACAAGGTGTTTCCTTCGAACTCAAGCCACAGCTGGCCGCGAACGCGCAGAGTGAAACACACCGGTGGATTGAGCAACAGCGTCCGGCACCTACCAGCTATGCGCTGGACGAATGGGTTTGGCCTTGCAGGACGCCGGTTCCGACCACATCGATGAGTGTGATTTCCGGGGGCACCCCAAAGCGCACCGGCAGGATGGAATTCCCCAAACCGACGGAAACCACCAGATTGCGCGGCTTTGCGCCATTTGCGTCTTGCCGCTCCAGAATGTGCCCATAGGCATAGCGGTTGCCGTATCTGGAGGGGACGACCGGAGAGTAACCAAACAAACGCACCTGGCCTCCATGGGTGTGGCCGGCGAGCGTCAGGCAAACCCGGTCCGGCACTTGCGGAAAAATGTCCGGCTCATGGGCGAGCAGGATCACCGGGGCTCCATCGTTGGCTTTGGCCAGAGTGCCGGCAAGATCATCGATGCCGCGGAAGGTTCGCCGTCCAGAGCGCGTGCGCCGGATCAAAGCCAGCTGATCGCCCAGCCCCGCAATCCAGAACCGGTGATCTTGGTGCCTCAGCTGGGAAACCTGGTTCTCGTAGACCGTGATGCCGGCCTTTTCCAAGGCCAGCTGCGCGATTGTGGGTCCGCGCCCGCGCTGCTGTGCGGTCCTGTCGTCCCACCAGTCATGATTGCCCATCACGGCGTGAACGCCGAGAGGGGCATTGAGGCCGGAAAGGGCGCTTGACCATTCAGGCGCGCGAACCTCGCCGCTCACCCAGCGATGTCCGGTGGTGTAATCGCCCAGAAGCACCGTCAGATCAGGCCGGAGCCGGTTGGTCTCATCAACGATATGCTCGATGCGTTCCGGCGACATCCAGGGCCGGCAGGCGTGAAGATCGGCAAGTGCGGCAATTCTGGTGCGCTGGCGGGCGGGCCATGTGTCCACCCGCACGGTATAGCGCGCCACGCGCAATCGCATCGGTTCAACGCCAAACCCATATCCGGCCAGGGCCAAGCTTCCGGCCAGGGAAAGGCCAAGGCTCTTAAGTACGTCTCTGCGCGTGATCATCGTTAAAGCCCTCTCGTGCGCTGTGTTCGCCAAGAGCGGTATCGGACCGGTTTGCGGACGTGATGGGCAATTTTCGGAGATTTTGTGCAGTGCGCTCTATTTGCGCCTGAAGAACAAAAGGAAAGGCGTCGTCGCGGCGGTCAGGATGGCAACGATCATGAAGCTGTTATTGTAGGCGATCATGGCCGCCTGACGGGCAATCTCCGAACTGATTGCGGTCAGGCCCTCCAAGTTGCTGACAGACCAGCCGCCGCGCAGCGTTGTGTAGCGCCAGAGTTCGTTGAACGGGTTCACGTGCTCGGTCAGCAGAGCCGTGTTGATCTGGCTGTGACGTGTGTGGAGACCGATAATCAGCGCCGTGCCGATGGCGTTGCCGATGTCATAGGTCAGGTAGAACATGGCAAAGCCCTGGTTCTGAAGGGTGCCCTCCAGCTTCGACAGAACAAGCCTGTTCAACGGTGCCCAGAGGAAGCTGGTGCCGATGCCTTGGAGGAAATTGGTCCACATCACCTCGAACGGCAGGACTTCCGGTGTCCAATAGGCCATGCGCCAGGAGGGGAGCAGCGTGCACACCAGGCCCAGGACGATTATGGGGCGCGGGTCTATGTGCTCCTTGACCTGCGTCATGATGATCAGGCCGGCGATGGATCCAAAGCCCCGGACGAACAACAGCTCGCCAATCTCGATGGCCGGGTAGCCGGCGATCTGCTGGAGCATCAAAGGCAGGAGCAAAAGCGGCAGGAAGATCACCGCGCCCATGATGAAGACCACGATCATACCGAGCACGAAATTGCGATCGGTGAGCAGTTTGCGGTCCACGAACGTGTTCTTGGCGGTGAAGGTGTGGGCAAAGAAGATGTAGATCATGAGCAGCGAGAAGAATGTGCCGACGATGATCTCCGTGGACGCGAACCAGTCCAGATGCTCCGCGCGGGCAAGGGTGTACTGCAAGAGGGCAACGCCGCCGATGAGCGAGGCAAAGCCAATCCAGTCCAGGCGCTGCGGTGTGGTGGGCGTACGGGGTATGGTGAACCAGCCAAGGAAGAACACGGCAAGGCCCAGGGGAATGTTGGCATAGAAGATCCACGGCCAGCCGTAGTACTCGATCAGATAACCGCCCAATGCGGGGGCCACCACATTGCCGGTGACAAAGCCCAGCGCCCACAAGGCCGTGGCTTGGGTGTAGCGTTCTCGCGGAAAGGCGTTCACCACAATGAGCTGGCCGAGCGACAGCAAAGGCGCGCCGGAAAGGCCCTGGAACAGCCGCCAAAACACCTCCGCCTCCAGGGAGGTGGCCGCACCGCATCCCACCAGCGAGATGGTGTAGCCTCCAAGGCCTAAGAGAAAGAGCTCCTTGCGGCCAAAACGCGACGCCAGCCAGCCGATGCTGGCGGTCATCGCCGCGCCGCCCACCACGAAGGCGATCATCACCCAGGCAATCTGGTCGTTGGTGGCAGCAAACGTGCCCTTCATATCGGGCAGGGCGACGCCCACGGAGTTCCAGGTGAAGGAGTAGGACCAGGTTCCGGCCGTGCCGCAGGCAACGATGGCCCAGCGCCTGAAGCCTGTGGGCAATGCATGTTGTGTTGCGGCTGCAGCGGTCATGCCGGGGCCGTGAAAAAAACTAACCTGCGTATCGAAGGGAAAATGGCAAGGTGTTGAGGACCGTGCAGGCTGGACTTGCGAAATTGAATCCGAACTTGAGAGCAATTAACTGAACTAAAAGCCATTTTCACTTACATCACGTGTCGCGTGGTCGGTTGGCGATTGTCCTCACAGTGTAGGGCAATCTGCCGATTGCGCCAGTTGAAATCACCTGATCATGACCGCGGAGCACGCCAGTTTTGTCTTGACGTTGGACGCGAAAAGGAATCAGCTCACTTGAGGAGGCGTGCGCCCTGCGCCACGGCTCAGAGAATCAAACATGACACAGCGCAAAACCTCGATCCTTCGTGGAATACTACTCGGCGTCGTACCGATCGTTCTGATCGTTGCCGGTGCTGCGATCTACGCGTCCGGCGGGCGCTATGTGACCAGCGAAAACGCCTATGTGAAGGCGGATATCATTCAGATCAGTCCGGAGATCGATGGCCGCGTGGCCGAAGTTCTGGTGCGTGAAAACCAAGCTGTCGACAGCGGGCAGGTGCTGTTCCGGTTGGACCGCCGTCCGTTTGCCATCGCGCTCGCAGAGGCAGAGGCGGAGCTGGCCGGGGTGCGCCACAAGATTGCGGCGTTCCGGGCAAACTATGATGAAGTGCTCAGCGAGATTGAATCGGCCCAGGAGCGGGTGCGCTATCTGACCTTGGAGGCCCTGCGCCAAAGCAAGCTGAAGACAACGGGCTTTGCCGCGAAGTCAAAACAGGAAAAGGCCGAGCATGAGCTCTCCATGGCCAAGCGCTCGGTGCTCACCAGCCGCCAGCGCAAAAACAAGGTGGTGGCCGATCTGGGCGGTGACCCCAACCTGGCGGTGGAGCAGCACCCGCTGTTCCTGGCCGCATTGGCCAAGAAAGAGCGGGCGGAGCTTGATCTTGCCCGCACCGAGGTGAAGGCACCGGCCGCCGGGCGCCTCAGCAGGGTCACGTTGCAAGGCGGCGAGCATATTGAGGCGGGCAACGCTGTGTTCGCCTTGGTGAAGTCGGGGGAATATTGGGTCCAGGTCAACATCAAGGAAGTGAAGTTGACCCATCTCAGCGTGGGCCAGAAGGCCACCGTGGTGCTTGATGCTTACCCGGCGGTGACCTGGGATGCAGATGTGGAAAGCATCAGCCCGGCAACGGGAGCGGAGTTCTCTCTCCTGCCGGCCCAGAATGCCACGGGCAATTGGGTGAAGGTGGTGCAGCGCGTGCCGCTGCGGTTGAAACTGAAGCCACGGCGCAGCTCACCGCCGCTCCGCGCGGGCATGACTGCGACAATCAGCATTGACACAGGCCACGAGCGAAATCTGTCTGCAATCGCGTCCAACCTGCTTGCGAACTAGAGCCGAGCCCTGCGCCCTTGCGAACGCGAGGGCCCATCGCTCCAGCCTTTCCCTTGGCTGAGAAGGTCCTCGCGTTCGCAAGGACGCGGTTTAACTCTTCGCGGCAAGCTTGCGCCGTCTTTCCTTGAACTTTGCGTGCGCGGCATCGGTTCCGTCATGGAACGAGCCGAACCACTTGTCCCACGGCACTTCCAGGTTCCCGTAATTGCACTCAAAGTAGCGATGATGCATCTGATGATGGAACGTGCCCAGGGCCAGGCGTGATTTGTCTTTCACCACCAGCCCCTCAAATCCGGTGTGCGATGTGGCCGCTGTGAGCGCCTGATGCTGCATGTGGAAGAGAATGTGGATCGGGTGTGCGGGTACCACGAAGTGGATCAGGATGGAGGAAAAGAACAGCAGATGCTCTCCCGGATGCATGGAGAGCCCGGACCACGGGCCCACATTCGTGTTGCGATGGTGAAGCGCATGTACTGCCTTATAGAGCGGTGGCCAATGAATGAGGCGGTGGATCCAATAGAAGTGGAATGAGATCCAAACAGGCGTCAGGAACAAGAGGATGACGAACCAGACCGGGTTCGTGGTCCAGCTGAGGAGCGGCGCATAGCCGTTCGCCATGGCCCAGATCAACAACACCTCATAGGCTGTCCAGAAGGCAACGCCGCTGCCCAAGGACCAGAACATGTTGTCGTGGACCTGGCTTTTGAATGTGAAGGCGCGGCTCGGTGCTTTGAGCTCGCGCACGTCATATTGCAGCTCCTGGTCCTGGCGGCGGAACGTGTAAAAATAGAGATGCAAGCCGCCGGCCACGATGAGCAGGAGCACAAAGTTGCGCACATACATCTGCGCAATCCACCCCGGCTCCAGGGTTTTGGCCACCTCCAAGGAGGGCTGAAACCAATACCAGGAGATCAGCGCCACGAGCACCAGGATCGAGTTCTCCGCCAGGGCGAACCATCTGTCCGCCACCCATTTTACATAATTCAGCGGCTTAAGCGGCCAGGTGAACAGCGGGGACACCTGCACCGGCACAGGGGGGATGTGATGCCATTGCCGGGCAAGGCCGCTTTGCTGCGGGGGGCTGTTGGAAGAGGTGCGTGTTTCAGAAAGCGCCATGGGAAGACCGCTAATGTTCAAGGTATGGAACTATCTCATGGCCGGAAAGATTTGAAAAATAGAAGAATATGAGAGATAACATCACTAAATTTGAGGTTATGAGGCCGATCCGTTGCGGATTTCGATCAAGTCCCTGCAGTACTTTCTGACGGCCGCTGAGCGGGGCTCCATCTCCAAGGCGGCCCGGGCGCTGAATGTGGTGCCCTCGGCCGTGGCCAGCGCCATTGAGCAGGTAGAAGCGGGGTTTGAGCTGAAACTGGTGCAGCGCTATCCCGCCAAGGGCATCCGGCCGACGGCGGCGGGCAAGGCGCTGATGCGCAAGATCCGCCATCTGGTGGAAGAATATGACACGCTCATGCTGGAGGGCGCGGAGCTGAGGACGGCGCTCTCCGGCAAT
>JBCDDQ010000139.1:0-12532 GCA_039180225.1 Pseudomonadota bacterium | reverse complement strand
CCGATACCGTCCTGACCAGCCATGCCGCACCCAAGTTGCCGGAGATTGCAGGGGCTTTCCATGAGATGCGCCTTCGGTTGCAGGCGCTGATTGAGCGCGAGCTTGACGATACGGTGTTTTGGGCAACGTCACCTGAGCCTTCCGATGGGCCCGAGCCCTCCTTCTTTCAGCGCCTGTTCGGCGCCTCAAAACCAAAGACCCCTGCTGCGTCACCAGACCCGCTCAGCGAAACGCTGGCGCGGTGGCACAGCCTAAGAGATCAACAAACGGGCGGCGAGATGCAGGCTGCCTATGAGGCTCTCATCAAGACGGTGACCGCAATTGCCGCCAAACGCGGGCGCCTGATGGGCAGCAAAGATCTTGTGACCCAGGTTGCCCTCACCTTGACCTGCAACAGCTATGGCAGCGAACTCATTGGCCAGATCTTGGAGCCCATCTTCCAGGCTGCGGTTACAACCGAAGGGTTCACCCCGCTTCCCGTGCAACAAAAGCCGGTCATCATGAATGTGAAAGGCGCATCCGCCGCCGGCAAGAGCACGCTCAGACCCCTACAGCAGAAACTGGCCGCCCGCATCGGTGTCACCTGGCAGGACTTTGCTCTGATCAGCCCGGACATCTGGCGCAAGTATCTGCTCGATTATGACAGCCTGGGCGAAGCCTCCAAATACGCCGGCATGCTCACCGGACATGAGCTGGAGATCATCGACAAAAAACTCGATCGCTACATGGCGGCCAAAGCCGCGGCTGGTGCCGTCCCCCACCTGTTGATCGACCGCTTCCGGTTTGACAGTTTTGCCACCCCCGGCGGCGAGGCGGGCGGGCGGCTGCTCACCCGCTTCGGCGATCTGGTCTACATGTTCTTCATGATCACCCCTCCGGAAGCCACAGTGGAACGGGCATGGGGCCGCGGCCTTGAGTATGGCCGTTACAAGGCAGTCGACGATTTGCTCGACCACAATGTGGAGGCCTATTCCGGCATGCCCGATCTCTTCTTCACCTGGGCCCTCAGCACCAAGAAGAAGGTACACTATGAGTTTCTCGACAATTCCGTGCCCAAGGGTGAACGCCCGCGTACTGTGGCCTTTGGCTGGAACGGCGATATGACCGTGCTCGACATCAAGTGCATGCTCGACGTGGACCGCTTCGCCAAGATCAATGTGGATGCGATGAGCCCAGAAGAGGTTTACCAGGTGGCCGCAAGCATGGCGCCTGAGGACAACACCCGGTTCTTGAGAAGCTGCGCGGAGACGCTTGACTGCCTCAATCTGGCCGATCCTGACACGGGCCGCATCTACGCCCAGCTCAGCACCGGCAAGCTGAGATGGGCCGATGCAAAAACCCTGGAGCAGCAGTGCAAGAACCCGGAAGCGCGTGCGGGCATCAGTGCTCTGCTCCCGAACCTGGCCGAGGGCGGGGCCCATGCGGCAGAGCGCGGCAGTTTGCTTGATCAAAACTCGAGCCACACTCTAGGCCAATGGAGCAATGCCGGGTAAGCTGCGCTGAGAGTTGGAAAACGGGAATCAGCATGACCCAAAGCACCACACGCGCAAAATCCGCCGTTCTGGCCACCAATGAAGCCTTTTATGCCGCCTTTCGCGATGGAGACTACCCGGCGATGGACGCACTCTGGTCCACCGAACACCAGGTCACGGTTGGCCATCCGGGCTGGCACCACATCACCGGGCGCGATGAGGTCATGGAAAGCTGGTACCGGATCCTGCGCCTCGGCCGCCCGCCCAAGGTCAAGGCCGTTGATCCCAACGTGATCGTCAACGGCCGCTCAGCAATGGTGACATGTATCGAAGATGTGGGCGAAGTCCGCCTGGTCGCGACCAACACGTTTGTGCAAGAAGCCAAGGGCTGGAAGCTGATCGGCCACCAAGCCCAGCATTTGCCTGACGCCTAGGGCGAAAAATCGGTCAAACGATACAACCTAGCCTTATGTCGCTCTAGGCAGCCAGCGCGCGCCTGGCATGGGTCAGGCTGAGCACGGTTGCGGGCGCCCGGTTGCGCCTCAGTTCCTGCGCCACGGCAGTTTCACGCACCAACATAAACTGAGCTTCGTCCAAAGTGGGCCAGATGAGAAGCGCCAAACCGCCCGGCGAAAGCTCTTCGTCTCCGATCATGTTGACCAGTTCCGCATCGTTGCAAACATCGATCAGCACATCCAGCGGAACACCTGCATCAAGACCGTCCTTGACCAGCTGCAGCCGGGCAATGTCTCCGTCCGAGTACTGGCGCCAGGTGCGCCCTGCTTCCGGATCGGTTTCCAAGAACCCTTTCTTGAGCCAATTGCGCAAGGTTTCATATCTCACGCCAATACGGTCTGCCGCATCACCGGTGGTGATCATTCGCTACGCTCCACTTTCACGCATTTCAGGTCCACGTTTGAGCATATTGGGTTTTGGTTACCCGGTTTTTAACACCCAATTTTGCTGGACCAACGTTCTTTGAGAAAACTGAGAAGGCTTGACCTTTTGAGAATCATAGATATATTTTATCCACGATTATGGAGTTGAAAAATGAAACTTGGCGAAGGCGTTGAACAGGCCATCCATGCGGTGACCATGTTGGCCGTTCTGCCGGCCGACGGCGTCTTGTCGGCCGCTGCCCTGGCGGAGTTTCATGGTGTGTCCGCAAGCTATCTGCTGAAGCATCTTCAGGCTCTCTCAAGGGCCGGCATCGTGGACACGGTCCCTGGACCGAAGGGCGGTTACCGCTTGGCGCAGGCGGCAGAGGAGATCTCCCTTCTGGACATTCTTTTGGCGGTAGAAGGCCCCGAACCTGCCTTTCGATGCAAGGAGATCCGGCAGAACGGGCCCAATCCTCTGCCCAAGGAGCGATTCAATGCCCCCTGTCAGATCAACGCAGCCATGCTGCGCGCAGAACGGGCTTACCGCAACGAGCTGCGCAAAGTGACCGTCGCCGCCCTCAACACCAGCGTGAGGGCAACAGACGATGGTTCCATCGAAAAGCGCGGCTGTGCCTTTTTGAGCCAACACATGCGTTTATCCCCCACCCAACCTTAACCCTACGGAGAATGTCATGAGCGTACGTCTCGATATAATGAAAGCCTCCCCCGATGCCTTTAAGGCCGTCTATCAGTTGGAAAACTTTCTGCAGACAGGATCAGGCCTCGACCCAACTCTGATCCATCTCATTAAGCTCAGAGCTTCGCAGATCAATGGCTGCGCTTATTGTGTCGACATGCACACCAAGGAAGCGCGCCAACACGGCCTGTCTGAACAATGGATAGCGCTGGCCTGCGTTTGGCGCGAGGCCACGGTGTTCAGCGCGCGCGAACGGGCCATTCTGGCCTGGACCGAGGCCGTGACCAACATCAGCACCAGCGGTGCGTCCGACCAAGACTACGATGCCTTGCGCGCCCACTTTAGTGAGCAAGAAATCGCCAACATCACGCTCGCCATCGGCACCATCAATGTGTGGAACCGGCTGGCGGTGAGCTTCCGCACCCAGCACCCTGTAGATTTGGCAGCTTAAAACAACCCGCAGCGGCGGTCAGAACTGGCTTTAGCTTCGCCACTTAATGTGCGAACGTCAGAGTATGACAGAGGCCGTCGCTGCACCCCCAACTCTCGCCAAGCGCCGCTGGTGGGCCGCGCTGCTTTTGTTTGTCTTTGCGGCCAGCGGCTATCTATATGTGGGCCGGCCGGGCAAGTATTTCGGCTTTCTGGCTTACTATGCCGCGCTCTTGCTGATGATGTTCGTTTTACCCGGCGCACTGCTGTCGCAGCCGGCGGTTCTCATCGGCCTCATTGCCCTTACGCTCGCGGTGGGGCTTTTCATCATTGTGGATCTGATCAAACTGTCGCGCAGCCAGCCAAACTACCAGCTGCGTTGGTATAATCGTTGGTGGGTTTACGTCGGCACCTTCGTGATCGCCTTGGCGCTTTCATTCCTGCCTGAACTTTTCGGCGGGCAAGCCAATCAGAGCGTACGGACCTTTTCGATACCTTCCCTCTCCGGCATGCCAGCATTGCGGGTCGGGGACATCATCGTCGTCAACAATCATGCCTACCGCCGGGCCAAACCGGAACGTGGGGATGTGGTGGTGTTTTCTGTGCCCCGAAGACAGAACGTCCATTGGATCAAGCGTGTGGTCGGCCTGCCGGGAGACCGGATCCAGATGAAGAACGGCCTGCTTTACATCAACGGCACCGCCGTGAAGCGCGCGCCAGCTGGACGTTTCGAACGCGCAGGCCATAAACCGCTGGACCAATATCGCGAGCAGCTCCCAGGCGGGCGCAGCTACCTGACCCTGGACAGCGGCCAATCTGTCGGCGACAACAGCACCGCCATCACCGTGCCGCAGGACCATTACTTCGTGATGGGCGACAACAGGGACAATTCCTCCGACAGCCGCTTCTCCCAAATCGGCCCCGTGCCGCTAAGCCACATCTCAGGCCGGGCCACCGGCATCATTTTTGCACTCAGCCTCGGGCGGATTGGCGCAACGCTTCCATAAGCTTCGAGGTATGGAAAGTGATCTATCTCACAGCGCCTCTTGAGGAATCGGTTGAAACTGTAAAACCGTTCCAAAAAAAGAAACGGAGGCAGCAAAGTGGCATACTCAAGCTCAGCACTGCTCATTTTGGCTGGAGCAACAGTTCTGGCCGGTGCGTTGGTGGTTTTGTTCATGGAATGGCTCGACATGCGCAAGCGCACCCATGTGAGCCTGAAGGCCGTTGATCTGGAGCCAGGTCCCGGACGGGGCGGCGCAGGTCTGCTCGCCCCGGAGTTTATTGTCATGTCCGGGCCTCAAGCAGGCCTCAGGAAAGTCAATTTCGTCGGACCGTTCCCGCCTGTTCCCGCCAAGAACGTTGTGATCTCCGGCTATCTGGATCCGGCAACCAACGAAGTGCGCAGCAGCCGCCAGAACCGCATCATGGCCTGGTTGATCGGCAGCCTTGGTGCGCTGGGCAGCGCCATGGTGCTGTCAGGCCTGATTGGGTAGCAAGAACCGGTTTTTGAAAAACCTATTCTTGTAACCCTATGATCTGCATGGACAATCCATCACGCACATGCTGGATCATAGCGGCCTGGGCCTCCGAAGGAGAACCCGTCTCGATCACCTCGAGCAACGCCTCATGCACATCGGGATCTGGTGGTTTTTGCTCCGTACGGGTTGCCGCAAACAACCATAGCGACAAGCCGCGGCCCCAGACGCTGTCGAACACATCCAACAGCGCCGCATTTCCGGTTTGCGCCACGATCGTGCGATGGATGTCACGGTTGATCGTGAACTCAGCCTGGACGTCCCGGGAGCGCAGCGCCCGCAGCTGGGCGACTTTTTCTGCGATCGCGGCAATACGGTCCGGCGTTCGATTGGCGGCAACCCAATAGGCGCCATAGCCTTCTATGGCTTCGCGCACGCCATAGATATCGCGAACCTCATCCTCTGAAATCTGACGGATCGAAAATCCCTTGCGCCCTGACAACTCCAGGATGCCTTCCCGCTCCAGCCGCAGCAGGGCTTCCCGCACAGGCGTTCTGGAAATATTGATCTCCGCGGCAATCTTCTCTTGAATCAACCGATCACCCGGCGCAATCTGGCCACTGACGATGGCAGACAAGATCTGCTCATAGACATCATCCGCCAAGCGCGGCTGTACATCCGGCATCCGCTTAAACATTAACGTCCTCACCCTTCAGCCCGCCGCTTGGACAGGCTCCTTTGTACGGTGTATACAGTATACATGGTTGTGAGAACAGCGTCAGGTGGCGGCCGGTTTGAAAAGATCGGCGCCTATTCGAGGGCCAAACGCGTTGGTCCCTTTGTGTTTGTGGCCGGAACCACGGCGGTGGAGCCCACCGGCAAGCTGCACGCGCCAGGGGATTCTTATGCCCAGACCCTGTTCATCTTCCAGCGCATCGAAGAAGCCCTGCAACAGGTGGGCGCCGAGATGCGCCATGTGGTTCGCACCCGCGCCTTTTTCTCCGAGAACGCCGCCGGCAGCGGCTTCGTCAAGGCGCATGGTGAGATCTTTGCCGGCATAGAACCCGTCACCAGCGGTGTCGTGGCAGGTCTCACCACGCCGGGAATGATGGTTGAGATCGAAGTGGACGCCGTGATCCACTCCGAAGACGGTGCAATAGCGCTCGACTGAGCCTGTTCCAGCGCGTCTGACTTCACTCAATTCGCACATCTCAGGTGTTCAGATTAACATCATTTTCAGGTGTAGCTTGTACAATTGGCGGCAGCTGAGAGTTTATCCCGGGGGCCTCTTCAATGTTTCGAGGCGAATTTTCCATTGCCGTCCTTGCCGCCCTTTTGGCCGGCTGCAACGCGGATGCCGTGCCAAGCGGTGAGGTCAACGTCAAGAAGTTCGTATCCAAGCTGCGCGGCTATCTGGTGCCTCCAGGTGTGGTCATGACCCAGACCGAGCAGCCGGTCTGGATCCAAGCGGTCACCACGGGCTACTCGAAGTCTGCCAACCTGTCAGAGCCCTCCGACGTCACCATGTTTGCGCACAATGTGGAGAGCTGCGCCGTGCCGGAACCCCTACAGGGCGAATATCTTGGCCACGTATTCTTCAGCCAGGCCAAGCAAGCCAGTTCCCTCTACTCTTACTCTGACGAGGATCTGAGCAGAAGCGCCAAGTCTTACGTGAAGTGGCACAAGCGCGGAAAGGACCAAGCCAAGCGCTACACAAAGCCGGTGCGGTCTTTAGACGTGATCGATGTCTTCGTCACGGAGACCTCCAAGCCGGTCTACCTGGTTCTGACCTCCCCCTCAAAAGCCGTTTGGAACATCCATCCGGCAGAGGGCGTTGAGATTGCCCGGATTGTGCTCATTGGTCACGAGACCCTGGGTGTTGCCACAGACAAGCTCTCCACCCCGGTGGAGATCCTGCGCTGCAACCCTGCCCTCCTGCGCGATCCTCAACCCCATTGGGGCTTTGTGCGCAACGTGCGCAAAAGCGGCGGCCGTGACGATGATCTGCTGTTCAAAAACCGTGCCCTCCATCGCAAGTTTGCCTTCTGGTACAAACAGAATTTCAATGCCTGGTCGAGCCACAATCAGGTGGTGGCCAACCGGGCCAACCACGCCTTGATCGGTCCTGTACCAACCGATTTGGATGCGCGCGTCCCCTACAGGCCGATTGCCGAGCGTAAGATCCGCATCACAAACAGTGCCTACCTGGTCATCTCAGACCAGCGCTCTTTCAAAACGCTCTACCTGACCAAGGTCAGACAATTGGTCGAAGAGATCACAGGCGACAGCTTGGCCAGCGTGGGATCTGGAGACTAGGTGCGGCCGCGATGATCATACGTGATTGGATAATCTACTCGCTGGGCGGGTTGGTTGTGGCCGGCATCGTCACGGTTGCCTTTGCTCAGCATCTGGTGATGGGCAGCATCTCGCAGATGATCAATGGCAAGGCCTTCGGCAAAGACTACACCATTGAAGGCGTTGATGAGGTCCTCAACTCACATGACGACTACGGGCCCAGAGAGAATTTCTGGTCGCTGGTGCGCATCAATGATATCGACATGCCGCGCCGCATAACGGTGACCACTCTCCTGAAGCCGAGCTATTTGACCGACAGCTCAGATGAGCTGCCGCAAAAAGAGCATCTGGAGATCTTCATGGAGCAGAGGATCGACGGCTACGGCAAGCAAGAGTGCGAACTGCTTAAGCAGCATCTCGTGTCAGAATGCGTTCTTTTGAGCAGCAGCGTGCGGCCAAAACGCGACGGGCGATTTCATGCCACCATGATTTTTGCCTTCGTACAGAAGGACCCGCTCGGCGCTATCGATAAATCCAGGATCGTTTCTTACGCAGAGACCGAGGAGAGCCTCTCAAGGCCGGTCAGTTACCACCTGACGCACAACGAGGGCACGCGCGCGGTCCGCGCAAAGCTCTACCAGCAGATCAAACGCGCCTGTGACCATCTTCGCGCGCAAATGAGCAATTGCGCGATGACAGAGATCTCGCTTTACGACAACATTCTGACCAGTGCGGGCCGGGATCGGAAGGTACAGGCCCTCTTCACGCTGTCCTACTTTGAGACCGCACCCAATTCATGAACTGAGACTGGACGACGACGAACTTTTGAGAGGGTGACAATGGGATTTGGGAACAAAAATGTACCGGCGAACCGCCTGTCTATGGCGGCCAAGGGCTCGACGAGCGATGGCTGGGGAAACCCTGGCAAGCTTTCCACGCGCATGGCGGCCGAGCAGCAGGATGATGGCGGCGGCGCCCTGGCGCTCTACGCCACGGGTGGCGTGTTCACCGCTCTCATCGTGTCAGGCATCTTCTTCTTCGAAGATCTGCCCGTGCACACCTATGGCGCGCAGGAGATCTACGTGACCCAAATGGGCGGCTCCAACTACAAGAAGAACACCAAACAGTTTGCCGTGGTGATGCCGAGCCATGAGTCAGTGAAAGACGATGTGCAGTTTAAGTTGGCCGAAGCCTGCTGGAAGGGCTCATTGCGCAGCAAGACGGATCTCACCAAGATCCACCCCATGTCCATCCACTCACAGGTCAAGCGCGCCCGGGACTATCTGGTGTGCACCATGCAGACCAATGTGGAGCGCCTGTGTGCGCCCAGTGAGCGGCAATATCTGATCGCTCAGTTGAACGGATTCTTCCAAATGCGGGCGAACGCCCACGGCATCGAGAAGATGTTCAAGCAGCTTAAGAACGGCTCTGCCGCCGGGCGGGCCAACATGATGATGTTTAAGATGATGCATGAGCAGCGCAAGAGCGATCCGGATCACTACAGGATCGGCAAGACACGTCTGCCGCGCGAGTTGAACTCCACATTGGCCGAGCACATCACCCTGTTAAGCGAGAAAGGCTATCTCACGCGCTGGGATTTCCACTGGACGGGCATGTCCATGCCGGAACATGTGGCGCCCTATCTAAAGACGCCCGCCTCGGACCCCCATTGCGGCGAAGAGGCGTAACGACAACGATCGGGGCGGCCCGCAGGTGGCGCCGCCCCATCCATAGTTTCAAGCAGAAGGCGCCGTTGGCATAACCGCCAAGTGGTCCCGCTTGATCCACACCACAGCACCATCGGGACCGGCTTGCGCCTGTGAGCGGACACCATTGGGCAAGCGCAGCCAGGATTGCGGTGAGAACTCTTCTCCGCTCTCGCGAAACGCGCCTTCCACAACCAGAACCTCCATCCCGTGCCTGGCACCGAGTTCCACCTCAGCGCCGGACGCCCAGCGCTCCATGGAGACGCTCTCATGCTCATCGCTGAACAGTGCCATGGTCTCAACGCCAGGGCGTTCCGGGTCGCGCTCATAGGTCATGGTGCTGGTGTCCAGGCGCACCTGGGTGCGATCCTCCAGATCGAACTGCCACAGCTTCACAAAGATGGTGCAGCCCTGATCAGAGCCTGGCGTGTGGGAAGATTGCGGCGGGTTGCGGATGTAGCTGCCCGCCGGGAAGTCGCCATGCTCGTCCTGGAACACACCATCAAGCACCAGGAACTCCTCCCCGCCGGTGTGCACATGGGCGGAGAAATGACTGCCCGGCGCATAGCGCACGATGGTGGTGGCCCGAGCCACCTCATCGCCCATGCGCTCCAGCATACGGCGCTCCACACCGGCCATGGGCGAGGCCAGCCATTCCAGCTGGCTGCCATGGGCGGACGCTCTCAATGAAAAATCAGCGTTTAGCTGCATTGCTCTAACCCTTCGTCAGTTGGCCACGCTGGGCCGGCTTGCCACCCGTTCCCGCCAGGCCTTCAAATTGGTGCACTCATTGGGCACATCGATCTTGGCAAAATCAGCGAAGATCAGACCTGCGAACGCGGTGATGTCGGCCATGGTGAACCGGTCACCGGCAATATAGGGGCTATCGGCCAGCACTTCATCGAAATAGCGCATGCCGCGCAGGGCACGAGTGCGCTGGCGCTCGCCCCACTCGGCGCACTGATCGCCTTCAATATCGGGGCCCAAGCCCGGCGTGGCCTGATGAAAGTAAGTGGCCACCGCATCGAGCAGGTCGGCTTCGGCCCGGCGCTGCATCATGTGGATCACGGCACGCTCTTTCGGGGTCTCACCAGTGAGCTCGCGGCCGCCGGCGGAGCTGTCGAGATACTCGGTGATCGCGGTGCATTCGGCAATCACCGTACCGTCGTCCAGCTCCAGTGCGGGAACCGTACCAGAGGGGTTCTTGGCCAGGAAAGCTTCCGTTTTGTGCTCACCTTCGGGCACATTCACGCTCACAAATTCCACACGGTCGGTCAGACTCTTCTCCGCCAGCGCAATGCGCACACGGGCCGGATTGGGAAAACCCTCAAACTCGTAAATCTTCATCGTCTTGGTCCTCGGTAAATCTATCTACTGATAGATAGCCATCAACTGAATGTGAAGGTCCATGACGAGCACAACCGAGCGCATATTGGACGCAGCCGAAAGCAGGATGCGGACGAAGGGCTACCACGCCGTGAGCTTCCGCGATTTGGCCGAAGATCTCGGCATCAAAAGCGCCAGCGTCCATTACCACTTCCCCCAGAAGGAAGATCTGGGTCTCGCCCTGGTGGGGCGTTACTCGGAACGCTTCTTCGCCGCCCTCAACGGTCATGCAGCAAAGGCGAAATCCCGGCCAGAGAAGATCAAGGCGTTCTGCAAGACTTATGAAGAGGCCCTGAAGTCATCGGACAAGAACTGCCTGTGCGGTATGCTGGGGGCAGAATCCCGCGGCCTGCCCGATCAGCTCAGGCAGGCGGTTGCGGCCTTCTTCGACGCCAACATCAAATGGATCTGGCAAGCTTTGCCGCCGGACATGGAAGCAGGCCAGCGCAAAGCAGCCGCCACACAGATCGTGGCCACCCTGCAAGGCGCCATGATGCTCTCCATCAGCCTGGGCAGCCCGAAGACCTTCGAAAACGCCGCAAAAGGGCTCATCACGGCCCACACCTGACCCAGCGAAACCGCCATTTGACTCCCCCTGCCGCCCATGGTTAACTCGACCCCGCGTTGTATACTGAATACAAAACGGTGCCGGACACAGAATTCCGGAGCAGTCTGCAGCCAGCACAAGGGAGGAACCACATGAAATTCATCAAGTTCATTGCGTCCGCATTCGCCGTCTCCGCGGTGATGCTGGCATCTGCGTTCATGCACACAGCCAAAGCTGCCGACGAAATTGTGGTTGGCTTCATCGGCTCGTTTGCCTCAGACACAGGCAAGAGCACCCTGCGCGGGGCCGAGATTGCCATTGAAGAATTGAATGCCAAAGGCGGCGTTCTTGGGGGCAAGAAGATCAAACTGGTGACGGCCGACACGCGCGAGGATGTCACCGAAGGCATCAAGGCCTATGAGTATCTGGCCGAAACCGCCAAGGCCGACTTCATCATCTCCGGCAGCATCGATGATGTGTCCCTGGGCTGGCTGCCGCGCATGGTGGAATACAAGATCCCCACGCTCGACACCTGGACCTCCTATATCGGCATCATCGACAAGGTGGTGAAAGAATACGACAAGTACAAAATGTACTTCATGAGCGTGGCCTCCGATGAGGCGCTTGCCACGCTCTATATCGACTTCGGCAAAGACGTTCTGGCCAAGGAAATGGGCTGGAAGACTGTGGTCATCCTCCAGGAAGACACAGCGTTTGGCGGAGCAATCAACGGGCTGGTGAAAGACGTTCTGGCGCCGGAAGCCGGCATCGAAGTGCTCGACACCATCGTCTACGATGTGAACACCGTGGACTTCGCGCCGATCTTCTCAAAGGCCGAAGGCCTGAAGCCTGACTTCATCTACACCATCTCTTCGGTGAAGGGTCAGGTGGTGGCCTCGCAATATGTGAAGCTGCAGGTTCCCCTCGCCATGACGGGCGTGAACGTGGGCACCATGGGCCATGAATATTGGGATGACACGGGCGGTGCCGGTGGTGGCGTCTCCTCCCTCAGCCCCCTGCCCTCTGTCGGCTTTGCGCTGGACGACACCTCCAAGGCCTTTGTTGAGACCTACAAAGCAAAGTACGGCTCTTCGCGGCCCGTATTCCCGCACTTTAACGGCTTCAACGCCTATCACGGTCTGAAGCAGGCCATGGCGGCCGCTGAACAGGCCGGCGGCTTCAAGCCTCTGGACGCCTGGGTGAAGGCCATGGAGAACGAGGATGTCATCATCAAGAAAGATGGCAAGATGTGGCTGCGCTACGGGTTCTGGAAGCCGGGCGAAATCGAACCGCGCACCAAGCGGGAATACACCCACAACATCAAGTTCGACATCACGCCCCCGTTCGACGACGGCGCGCCGTCCATGGTGGTGATCCAGTGGTACGAAGACGGCTCCAACGCCGTGGTCTACCCGCCGAAATACGCCACGGGCAAGTTCACCGTGCCGTCTTGGGTGAAGAAGTAGGCGAACAGGCGGCCCGGTGCTTTGGCGCCGGGCCCGTGTTCCAACCCTAATCCCGCGCCCCTGCGAAAGCGGGGGCCCACAGCTCTTAACTTTCCTTTGGCTGAGAAGGTCCCCGCTTTCGCAGGGACGCGGGAAATACTCGGCGGGCGCAGGCAAAACCACCCATGAGCCAGAT
>JBCDDQ010000138.1:0-12664 GCA_039180225.1 Pseudomonadota bacterium | reverse complement strand
GCCGCCGCCGCCGCCACCGCCGCCGCCACCGCCACCGCCGTCACCGCGGCCGCCGCCAACAGAGCTGCCGGGCAGGTCTTCAATGCTGTTGCTGAAGTTCATGCGCCGGCCGCTGCGTGCAGGACGCGGCGGGTCATAGGTGTAGCCCTTCTTCACGACAGGCTGAACCTGCTTTTCGAAGGTGCAGAAGTGCGCCTTCAAAGAAGAAACATTGGTGCAACCGATACCGGTTTGAGCTTGGGCGCTGTCATGGGCACTGGTGATCAGGATGCCGGCCGAAACCGCCATCGCTGCAACCAACGCTATGTCTGATACTCGCTTGGTCATTGGGAGTGTCCTTTTCATTAGTTGTTTTTAAGTCATCAACAAGCTTGAGCCCGTTATGACTCCCACGCGTTGAACCGTTCACGAACATGTTATTCATATGTTATTCATCTTTAGCGACCGAGCGCGGGCGATTTCCCGGAGTTCCGGGAAAAATGATACTTAACAAAGGGTTAACGCAGGACTCCACGCAAAGTGGCACGCCCATTGCATTTCCCTGGTCAATCGATCGCTTCTTAAAAAGATCTGTATCAACGACGGACAAGAGGAGCATCGAGCGATCAGACCTAACTCCGTGGAGACCCAAAATGAACACGATTATCGGAATTGCTTTTTCCCTGATGGCCACTTTCGGCAACCCTTTCTGCGTATCCAGCGACCTTGCTGAAATGAAAATGGAGCTGCCGGTTCAGGTGGACTGGGCCCAGCGCTAACACGCTGCAGATCTAAGAGTGACTTCCCCGTCTCGGACGGGGCTTAAAATGCCGGTTCTCCTGGAGCCGGCATTTTTTGTGCGCGCTTGGCTGTCTGAGGCCCTTCAAACTTGGCGCGGCATGTTCTAGGGGAGGGGAACAGACCTCAATCCCAGGACAGATGTTATGAGCCTTCCAAGCTTTCATATGGTTCCCGGCGCCCCGCAACCGGTGGCCCCCTTTTCCCATGCCGCAGAGATTGATGGCTGGGTGTTTCTTACAGGCCAGATGCCCACAGACCCGGACAATCCCGTCCTGCCGTTGCCCGATGGCATAGAGGCCCAGACCCGCCGGGTGATGGACAATCTCATTATTGTGCTTGGGGGAATGGGGCTGAGCTTGGCCAACGTGGTTCAGGTGAGGGCCTATATCACCGACTTTGAACGAGACTATGCCGCAATGAACGAGGTCTACGCCTCCTATTTTGAACCAGGCTGGCTGCCCGCACGCACCTGCATCGGGGTCACTGGCCTGGCGGTGGGGGCGCTTGTTGAGATCGACATGATGGCGCGCAGACCGTAAAAAAACCCGTAGGATCAAAATCAGCGGACCCAACACCTATGCCAAATGCCCCGGTACTCCGTCTCCACAGGGATGACAATGTGGTCATTGCTCTTTCCAGGCTCACCCCTGACACCGAGGTCGAGGCGGGTGTGCGTGCAAGCGAACCCATCATGACCGGTCACAAGGTGGCAACGCGCCCTGTGGCCGAGGGCGAAGCGCTGCGGAAGTTTGGGCAGATTATCGGCTACGCCACCAGCGCGATTGCGCCCGGGACCCACGTGCATGTGCACAATTGTCAAATGGGCGGGCACGACAGGGATTACCGGTTCGGCACTGAGATAGACCCGGTTGCCCCAGCGACCGAACCCCTCACGTTCAAGGGCTTCAAGCGCAAGGATGGGCGCACCGGCACGCGCAACTACATTGCCATTTGCTCCACGGTGAACTGTTCAGCGACCGTGTCGCGCTATGTGGCCGACGAGATCAATCGGTCTGGAGTGCTGGATGACTACCCCAATGTAGACGGCGTGGCGGCGTTCGCCCATGGCACGGGATGCGGTATGGCGGGCGATGGCGATGGTTTCGACAATCTTGAGCGCGTGATCTGGGGCCACGCCACCCATGCAAATGTAGGGGCGGCCCTGTTTATTGGTCTTGGGTGTGAGACTTTTCAGATGGGCAGGATGGCGGAGAAGTATGATATTTCCGATCCGCAACGCTTTCATCGCATGACGATCCAAGGCACAGGCGGTACGCGGAAAACCATTGAGGCGGCAATCGCGCGCATCAAAGAGCTTTTGCCGGGTGTCAACGCTCTTGCCCGTACCGACTGTCCGGCGGGCGAGCTCAAAGTCGCGCTGCAATGTGGCGGGTCCGATGGTTTGTCCGGTGTTACGGCCAATCCTGCTCTGGGGCATGCGGTTGATTTGCTGGTGGCGCAGAACGGCACGGGCATTTTGGCCGAAACGCCTGAGATCTATGGGGCAGAACACTTGCTGGCGCGGCGTGCCGCCTCACAGCATGTGGGGGAGAAGCTGATTGAACGTATCCACTGGTGGGAAGACTACACCGCCCGCACCGGCGGTGAGATGAACAACAACCCGTCGCCTGGCAACAAGGCGGGCGGCCTGACCACCATTTTAGAAAAATCCCTCGGTGCCTCTGCCAAAGGCGGGACCACGCCGTTGACCGGTGTTTACCGATATGGTGAGCGGGTTGATGTGCCTGGTTTTGTGTTCATGGACAGCCCTGGCTATGATCCTGCGTCGGTCACCGGTCAGATCGCGTCAGGCGCAAATCTGGTGTGCTTCACCACCGGGCGCGGATCTGCGTTTGGCAGCAAGCCGGCCCCCACCATCAAGCTGGCCACAAACAGCCGAACCTATGAGAACATGACGGAAGACATGGACATCAATTGTGGAGATATCGCCACGGGCGCGGCCACGGTTGAGCAAAAGGGGGCTGAGATTTTTGCCAAGTTTCTGAAGGTGGCCTCCGGCGAGAAGACCAAGAGCGAAGCACTGGGCTTGGGCGACAACGAGTTCGTGCCGTGGCAGGTCGGAGCGGTGATGTAGGAGGGGCTGTTGATGGCCGAGTTTCTGGAAGAAGAAGATCTGGGCGAGGGGGTGCGCCTTCTCAGGCTCAGCCGTCCGCCGGCCTCTGCACTCAATACGCCGTTTCTGACCGCGATTGCGCAACGGTTGAACGAGCTTGCCCACATGGACACATTGAGGGCTCTGGTGTTGACGGGAACGGGCCGGGTGCTCTCCGCCGGTCTCGATCTGAAAGAGGCGGTTGACTTTAACCTGGCAGAACAGACGGCCGTGTGTGATGGCCTGAACCGGGCCTATGGGGCGCTTTATGGCTTTCCCAAGCCGGTCATTGCCGCCGTGAACGGCCACGCCATTGCAGGAGGTTTGTTCTTTGTCCTGGCGTCTGACTATCGCATTGCCGCAGAAGGCAGCCGATTTGGCTTAACGGAAGTGCGCGTCGCGGTGCGCTTCCCCGTCTCAGCTCTTGAGATTGCCAAGCAAGAACTTAGCCCTACGCTCTCCCGGCGTCTGCTCCTGTCGGGCCGGAACATAGAGGCAGACGAAGCGCTGGAGCACAGGCTCTTGGATGAAGTGGTCGCACCCGATCAAGTGTTGGCGCGCGCTGTGCAGGTGGCCCGCGACTATGCGGGCATTCCGCCGATTGCTTATGGCCAGGTCAAAAGTCAGCTTCGTGGATCTGTCTTGGCCAAGATCACCGACGCCATCGAAAACCGCAACGACGAGACGCTCGATGGCTGGTTCACAGAGGAGAGCCGGAGCGCAGCGACCGCGCTTTTGGCCGCGGCGACCAAAAAATAATGCGAAGTGGGATTGTTTTCTTCAAAATGGTGTAGCAAAGTCCGCTTCGACATGAGCGTTGGCTCGCTTGAAGGCAGGTTCGCAAAGAGCCGTCATTAAGAGAGCGGAGACTGCACTGGCCGTTCGCGCGGTTGGGTGCTACGGCTTGAGACATTTGGGGCAGTTCAGATTACTTGTTCCCGGAGACTGTGAAAGCTCATCTGTTCGCCAGTGTGGGACGGATGCAATGCGCCGTGAGGGCGTTTGTGGGGAAGACGAATGAGTGGGGTTGGTGATGCGTATCGTTCCTAAAGACCAGGATATGGAATTGGCCCGCGCGCTGTACGCGGAGTTCTCAGCAAAACCAGGATCTAAGCATATTGCGTCCGAGTATGCGTTGGCCGGTTTGAGCAGTCTGTTGAACTGGCTCAAGCCGACCGCGGTGCTTGAAATCGGGGCCGGAATTGGAACGCTGACGCGTTTGCTGATGACCCATCCGGTGGGCGTAAAGCGGATCGTTGCTTTTGAAGACAATGACTTCTGTTACGAGCAGCTTACAAAAAACCTGCCGATCGAGGCTGCACCGAACGTGGAGATCATCAGGTCAACAGCTAAGCTGGAGCCGATGCAGGACCAGTTCCAGCTGATGGTCCTTGATGGTGTGCATAACGAAGACTGGGAACCGGTATACGCAAAGTTCCAAAAGGGTGCCGTTGTCTATTTTGAAGGCGTTCAGAAGAACAGTCGCGGCGCCTTGCCCGTGGAGCTTGCCGCGCGTGGGCTAAGATGTGATCTCACCAACAATCGCCCGCCTGGTCGAAAGTTCCTGACCACAAGGCTACAGGATCACAGGTTCTTGGGCATGCGCGTGCCCAAGATCCGCGTGTTGCACAAGGTAAAAGGTTATTGGGTGGGACGCGTGGAAGAAGCCGAGGTTGCGAGCGGCAGCCGTGACCATGCTGCCGGGTCGGAACAGCTCGAGGCCGCCCAGTCCACTTCCCGCGCTTAACGGGTGTTGGCGTCACACTTGGTTGATGAAGCCTCTGTGCTTCAACGCTTTGGTGGAGCGGATTTGCGAACCCGCTCTGAAAGCGCCATCACCGCCATATCGAGAAGGTAGGCTTCGAACTTCAAGCCAAGCTGATCAGCATCCGCTTTGGCCAGCTGCGTTCGCAAGAGCAAATCTTCAAGGTGTTCGCCTCTGCCGTTGTTTGCCCCGCTTGCCCCCGTGTCTAAGCGCCCATGCGACACGTTATGGTTCCCCTTGCAGTTCATCCGGTTTGTCACCAAACCAGTTTGCCCACCACTGCCTCAGATTATTTACCAGTAGATCGGGTGTCAACAAGACATGCGCGACATTAGCTTAACGTCAACGTCAATTAACGATTAAATTCAATGTGTTCTCTGCAAGCTTCGAAATCTAAGAGTTTGAATGCAATACCATTATCAACTAGTAAGTCACGGCACTATAATTTTGACTTTGCTATCAAACTTGTGAGTTGTATGCCACTTTTAGGGCGGTTTTACATGCTGTTCGGCCGAGATGGGGCATGGCAGCAGAATCAAAACTCGCACAAATACGCCATCACCACTTTCCTGCCAGATCAGATCGTGGCCGGCCTCAAAAATCAAGCTTGATCAGGTTCACCGGATCGCCGGCCTTGGCGGCTGGCGCAAAGGGCGGGCGGATCACCAGGCAGTCCGATTGACTGAGGCGTCGCAGCATGGAGGAATCCTGCCGGTCGAACGGATCGGCAATGAGGCTTCCATCGGTGCTCACCTCCAGCTTGGCGCGCAGGTAATCCTGGCGCTGATCATTTTCGCGCAAAGGTCCGGCCAATGTTCCTTTGAGGGGCGGGTCGCTGGAATCAAGGCCCAGAAAGGCGTCCAGAAGCGGTTTTAGAAAAAGGCGCGCACACACGATGGCCGACACCGGATTGCCGGGAAGACCGAGCACCCTGAGACGTCCCAACTTTCCGAACATTAGTGGCTTTCCGGGCCGCATGGCGATCTTGTAGAACGTGAGCTTCAGCCCCGCGCTCTTCAGCGCATCTTGAACCAGATCATGATCGCCCACAGACGCACCGCCAAGGGTCACCAGCACATCACAGTCTGCGGCTTTCTTGATCGCCCGGGCGAGCGCCCTCTTGTCGTCGGCCACAATGCCCAGATCCACAGGCGCCCCGCCGTAGCGGCGCACCAGTGCGCTCAGGGCAAAATTATTGGATGAGACGATTTGATCGGGCCTTGGCTTTGCGCCAGGCGGCACCAATTCATCACCGGTGGGCATCAGCGCCACCCTTGGCCGGCGCCGCAGGGGCAGGGCGGCGTGGTTCATGGCTGCTGCCAGCCCAAGCTCGCGCGCGCCCATCAGTAGACCTGCTTTCAGGACGGCTTCGCCTTTTTGGAAATCCAGCCCCTTGGCACGTACAAACTGGCCGGTCTTGGCAGCCTCTAGCACCTCGACCGCGTCACCGTCCGCGCGGCAGTCTTCCTGGATAACCACCGTATCGGCGCCCTTCGGCAGGGGGGCACCGGTGAAAATCCTGACCGCTTGGCCAGGCTTCACGCGCCCGGTAAAAGCTCTGCCGGCAGGCGCCTCGCCGATCACCTTCAAACACGCCGGCACCTGCGCCACATCGGCGCCAATAACCGCATAGCCGTCCATGGCGGATGCCGCGAAAGGAGGTTGGTCGCGCCCTGCTTTCAGATCGCGGGCCAGAACCCGCCCGCTCGCATCAACGAGCCGAACGTGTTCTGCCCGCGTTGCCCGGACACCGCTGAGAATGGCCGCCTTTGCGTCATTGACCGGAGTAAGTGCCATTCAGTCCGCCCGGAACGTGCCCGACTTGCCGCCGGTCTTCTCGTGGAGCCGAATTTCCCCAATCTTGATACCCCGATCCACGGCTTTGACCATGTCGTACAGCGTAAGGCAGGTGACGGAAACCGCGGTCAGGGCCTCCATTTCAACCCCGGTTTGCCCGGTGACCTTGACGGTTGCTGTCACGTCAACGCGCGGCTCGTCTGCGGCCGCCTCAATGTCTACCGTCACTTTAGACAGCGCCAGGGGGTGGCATAGGGGGATCAGTTCATGGGTCCGCTTAGCCGCCATGATGCCGGCAATGCGGGCCGTACCTATCACATCGCCTTTCTTGGCAAGACCGTCCTGGATCATGGTCAAGGTTTCCGCGTGCATCCACACCGATCCCTTCGCCACGGCGCTGCGGCTGGTCACGTCCTTTTCGGACACGTCCACCATGTGGGCGTTGCCCTTTTCGTCAATGTGACTGAGTTTCGCCATCAGGCCACATCTCGCCCGTGCGCCGGTTTGGCGAGGATAGTTCTTGTGGCCGCTTCCACGTCGTCCTGGCGCATCAGTTTCTCGCCGATCAGGAACGCGTTTACGCCGGCAGCGGAGAGGCGTGACAGGTCGTCCGGCGTATTGAGACCGCTTTCGCCCACCAACAGATAGCCTTCAGGCACCATCGGCGCCAGACGTTCGGTTGTGGCCAGGCTCACATTGAAGGTTTTCAAATCCCGGTTGTTCACGCCCAAGAGGTGGCTCTTGAGGCAGAGCGCGCGTTCCATCTCCGCTTCGTCATGGACCTCCAGCAGCACGTCCATGCCATACGCCATGGCCGCGTCCTCCAGCTCGCCCGCAAGGCTGTCGTCGATCATTGCCAGGATCAGCAGGATGCAGTCTGCACCCCAGCATCTGGCTTCCGCCACCTGGTAGACATCCAGCATAAAGTCTTTGCGGATGGCCGGAAGGATGGTGGCATCCCGGGCGGCCGTGAGATAGCCGGGTGCGCCTTGGAACGAAGGTGTGTCGGTCAACACCGAAAGGCAGGCCGCCCCGCCGGCTTCATAGGCCTGGGCCAGGGCAGGGGGATCAAAATCCTCCCGGATCAGACCTTTAGACGGGCTTGCCCGTTTGATCTCGGCGATCAGCCCATAGCGCCCGGCCTCAATCTCCAGCTTAAGAGCATTGGCAAAACCCCTTACGCCGTTGGCCGAACGGGCCACTGCGTCAAGGTCTGAGAAGCTGCGCTGCGCCTTTGCTGCAGCAACCTCTTCGCGCTTGTAAGCAGCGATCTTGTCAAGAATAGTGGCCATCAGCTGTTTGACACCTCAACCAGCTTGTCCAGCACCGCAGCAGCACGCCCACTGTCGATGGCCTCTTCGGCCTGCTGGGCACCATCCTTCAGATCGCCTGCCTGTCCGGCAATCATGAACGCCGACGCCACGGTCAAAACCACCGTATCCCGATAGGTGCTCTTGGTGCCGGAAAGCAGATCACGGATGGCGGCGGCGTTGAAGTCGGCTTCTCCTCCGGCCAAATCGGCAAGCTTGCCCCGGGGCAGGCCAGCGTCCTCCGGGGTAATTTCAAAGCTTGAGACCTCCCCGTTCTTCAGTTCGGCCACCCAAGTGGTGCCTGTTGAGGTGATCTCGTCGAGCCCGCCTTCGCCGTGGGTGACCCACACCGCGTCTGCCCCCAAATTCTTCATAACTTGGGCGAGAGGCTCAATCCATTCTTTTGAAAAGACTCCAATAACCTGCCGCGTTGTGCTGGCTGGATTGGAGAGGGGACCGAGCATGTTGAAGATCGTGCGCGTGCCCAGCTCAACCCGGGTCGGGCCCACAAACCGCATGGCCGCATGGTGGGCCGGCGCAAACATGAAGCCCACGCCGGCTTTCTCAACGCATTCGGCGATTTTCTCCGGGGTGATTTCAATGTTTACCCCAAGGGCCATCAGCGCGTCCGCCGCGCCGGATTTGGAGGAAAGCGCGCGGTTGCCGTGCTTTGCGATCTTCAGGCCGCCGCCGGCCGCCACCAAAGCCGAGCAGGTGGAAATGTTATAGGTTTTTGAGCCATCGCCGCCGGTGCCCACAATATCGATAGCGCCCTCAGGAGCGTGCACAGGGGTCATCTTGGCGCGCATGCTGGCCACCGCGCCGGTGATCTCATCCACCGTCTCCCCGCGCACTCTGAGAGCCATCAGGAACCCGCCAATTTGCGATGGGGTTGCCTCTCCTGACATCATCACGTCAAAGGCTTCCTGCGCCTCTTCCACACTCAGGGCTTCACCCGCGGCCACCTTGGCGATTAATGGTTTTAGCTCAGCCATTTTCGTCACCCCTCATACGCATTACCGACTGTGTGCCACGTCCAGGAAGTTTCTCAATAGCTGATGGCCATGCTCTGAGGCAATGCTTTCGGGGTGAAATTGGACGCCGTGAATTGGGAGCTCTTTGTGTTGCAGCCCCATGATCGTGCCATCTTGCGTGTGCGCCGTCGCGTTCAAACAGGAGGGCAGGCTGTCCGGCTCAATGGTCAAAGAGTGGTAGCGGGTGGCATTAAAGTCCTGAGCAACGCCGCTGAAGAGCCCTTCGCCGGTATGGTGAATGGAGGAGAGCTTGCCATGCATGATCTCAGGGGCCCGCACCACGGTGCCACCGAAGGCCTGGCCGATGGACTGGTGTCCAAGACACACGCCCATCAGCGGCATCTTTGCTTCGGCCGCTTTTTCCACCAGCTCCAGGCAAATACCTGCCTCATTGGGGGTGCACGGGCCGGGCGAGAGCACAATCGCCTCACATCCTGACGATAGGACCTGACCGGCGCTGATCTTATCGTTCCGGTGGACCACGGTTTCAGCCCCTAAGTCTCCCAAGAACTGCACCAGATTGAAGGTGAAGCTGTCATAATTGTCGATGAGCGTGATCATGGCTATTGCCCCCGTCCGGCCTGGCCGGCAAAGCGTTCGGCTTCTTCTGCCGCCTTGAACAGGGCCTTGGCTTTGTTGATGCACTCCAGCTGCTCGCTGTCCGGATCGGAATCAGCAACGATGCCGGCCCCGGCCTGGACATACATCTTGCCGTCTTTCACCAAGGCTGTGCGCAAGACAATACAGGTGTCCATCTGCCCATTGGCCGAGAAATAGCCGACGCAGCCTGCATAGGGTCCGCGTTTTTCCTTCTCCAGCTCATCGATTATCTCCATGGCGCGCACTTTGGGCGCACCGGAAACCGTGCCTGCCGGGAAACCGGCGATCAGGGCAGAGATCGCGTCATGATCGCTACTCAGCGTGCCTTCCACGTTGGAGACGATGTGCATGACCTGGCTGTAATACTCCAGGTTGAACTGCTCGGTCACATCTATGGAGCCAATCTCCGCCACACGCCCCACATCGTTGCGGCCCAGATCAAGCAGCATCAAATGCTCAGCGCGTTCTTTGGGATCGGCCAACAGGTCAGCGGCATGCGCATCATCTTCAGCCCGGGTCTCGCCGCGTGGCCGAGTGCCGGCAATGGGGCGGATGGTGACCTTTCCGTCGCGGACCCTGACCAGGATTTCCGGGCTTGAGCCAATGATCGAAAAACCCCCGAAATTCAGACAATACAGGAAGGGGGCCGGGTTGACCCGGCGCAGAGCCCGGTAGAGCGAGAAGGGCGGCAGAGCAAACGGCGTTTCAAATCGTTGAGACAGCACCACCTGAAAGATGTCGCCGGCCACAATGTACTCCTTGGCGCGATCCACCATGGCTTTGAACTCTTCCGGCGTGGTGTTGGAGGCGGCCGCCTCCACCACGTCATCGCCATCATACTGATGAGCGCCATGGTCCAGGGGACGGTCAAGCGCATCCATCACCGAGGTGATCCTGTCCACAGCCCGGGCATGGGCGGCATCGGCACTGAGCCCCTCGTCGGGATAAACGGCCGTGGTGACCGTCACCTCGTCTTTCACGCTGTCAAAGATGGCGATCACCGTGGGGCGAATCATAACGCCGTCCGGAACACCCAGAACATCCGGATTAGGCTCCGGCAAGTCCTCCATCAGGCGCACCATGTCGTAGCCCATATAGCCGAATACCCCGGCGGCCATGGGCGGCAACTCTTCGCCCAAATCGATGCGGGAACTCTCCAGGAGACTGCGCAAGGACGCCATGGTGGGCTCACTGCATGGCTCATATGGCCCGTCGGGATCAGCGAGGGCGCGCCGGTTGATCTCTGCAGAATTGCCATCGCAGCGCCAGATCACATCGGGCTTCAGACCGATAATCGAATAGCGCCCGCGCACGGCGCCCCCTTCAACGGACTCCAACAAGAATGAATATTCCGAGTTCGCCGCCAGCTTGAGCATGGCGGATACCGGTGTTTCAAGGTCAGCCACCAAATGGGTTGAGACCACCTGGGCCTCACCGTTCTGATAACGCTGCTTAAACACAGCAAGTGCGGGTTCAATGTGCATGGCCTTAGACCTGGCACCTTCCAGACAATTCGAAGACAGGTGTTAAACGAAGTGGATGCGACTTAGAAGGCGCCGCTGCCACGTCGTGAGGCGGGGACAGAGTTGGGGTCTTGGATCTCCGCCCAAAGCCGCTCATTGATTTCGACGCCGAGTTTGGCCTGAAGGTCCACCAGATATTGCTGCAAGAGATCCTGGCTCATACCGCCGCGCAGGGCGGTCGCCACCTGCTTGGCCTGAGCGCTGTCAGCAGAGAAAGTGGGGGTCGTGATCTCAGTCGTCTCAAACAGCAGCATGCCGTTATTGTCCACCGGTTGGGACATGCCCGTCTTGCCTTTTGGCGTGGCGAACATGGCCTGAAGGCCGAACCGGCCCAGCGCCGGCGAGGGGCCTTGCCGGGTAAGCTCAGCGGTGGTCTTGATCTCTTGGCCCGCCTCCTTGGCAATGGCATCGAAACTGCCGCCCTGATTGGCTTGATCTACAAGCTTCCGGGCGGTGGCCCGCAAGGCATCCGCCTTTTTGCTTTCAGTCCAAAGCCGCTTGGCTTCATCTTTGACATCGGCGAACGGCTTCAAGGCCTCAGGCGTCACCTCAACAACGTCCAGCCAGGCCCACCCTTCCTCTTGCGTCTCCACCGGGTCATTTTCAACGCCAACGTCGCTTTCAAAAGCGAGTTTCAAACTGGCGGCCCGGGCGGGCAGGGTGTCCACGTTCTTGCCGGACGGATCTCTGCCGGCCCGGTCAACCCCATCGACCATAATGAGGGGCAGATTGAGCGCTTTTGCGATCTCCGCCAGCGAGCTGCCGCCGGCGCGTTCATCCTCGATGCGGTCGTGCAGGTTGAGGATTTCCTCTTTGCCCCGTTCCAGTTTGAGATCGTTCTCAAGACTGGCGCGAACCGCTTCGAACGGCTGGGTGCTGCCGAACACAATATCCGTCACGCGCACGAGAACCGTGGCCAGGGACCCGTTGATGGGCTTGCTCACTTTGTCTTTGTCGAGCGCGAAAGCCGCCACGCCGATCACCGCGTCCGGCACCTCTTTTTGGGTCAGGCTGCCAAGTCTGTAGTCGCGCTCGGTAAGGCCCTTTTCCTTGGCGATGTCCAGGAAGTCAGCGCCTTCGGAGATGCGTTTGTAGGCCTGTTCGGCTTCGGTCGTGTTCAGAAAAGCGATCTGTTCGATCGTGCGCTTTTCAGGGATGGAGTAATTGGCCACCCGCTTGTCGTATGCCGCTTTGAGGTCCTCTTCGTTCACCGAGACGGATTCGGCCACATCCTGAGGCTGCAGCCGCAGGACCGACAATGTGCGGAATTCCGGCGCAGTGAACGTGCGCTTGTTGTTGTCGTAATAAGTCTTCAGCTCGCTCTCGCTGGGCTCAGGCGGAGCCTCCGCGGCGCTTTCCGGCAAGGTAAAGTAGCGCGCTTTGCGCGTTTCGTTCTGATAGGCCCACGCCGCCTTGGTGAGCGCTGTGGGCACTGAGAGCTCCTGATCCACTGCATTGGCCAGTTCGGTTCGCAAGATCCGTTGACGCTCCTGGATCACGAAATCTGCCTCAGAATAACCGTTCTGCGCCAAAATCTGGCGGAAGGCTCTGGGATCAAAGGTGCCACCGGCACTCTGGAAATTGGGGTTACTGGCAATCTGCTTGGCCATTTCAGTGTCAGACACCGCCAAACGCAGGTTAACGGCCTGGCCGTCGAGCGATGCCTGGCGGATCAGATCTCCCAACACTTGCCGATCAATGCCAAGAGCTTTCACCTCGTCGGGCTGCACGGAGCGTCTCAG
>JBCDDQ010000137.1:0-12687 GCA_039180225.1 Pseudomonadota bacterium | reverse complement strand
GTCGTGCCATCCACAGGTGCTAATAGAAATTCATATAAATCAGCATGTTAAACGATTTTCACGATTGCTTAACCGTACTGAAATTCGATTTTTGAAAGCACCGATTACTGTTTTCGAAATCAGGTAAGAGGTGACTTTCAAATTTGAAATCAAGGCGCCTCGGCTATTGCCCTACAAACGGGCGGATGCTGAACAATGGATTGGCCGCCAAAAAGTCTTCCAAGCCGCGAAAGGTCCATGTCTTCGCCGTTTGACAACCCCTGTCAGTGCAGCTGTGCGCCGTCAGCTGGAGTTTGAACTCAGCGCTGGGTTGGAACAGGTTTGCGTAGGCCAGCAGCTTGTGGCCTGACGCTCCGCCGGGAACCAGAGAGCCATAGCGCGCGCGCATTTTGCCGCCTGCAAAGTGATCCCAACCCGCTCCCGGTACCCATCTGGGTGTGCGCGGGCCCTTTCCGTCCAGATCGCGCGGCAGGATCGCTCCGTGGTCCAGGAGGCGGTCAAGGGTTGTCCTCACAGCCCTCTTCATGGATTTCGGAAGGTCTTTGTCCAGTGCCGCCAAACCCATCAGGCTGAGGCCGGCATGGTTGATGTCTTCATAACGCTTCGGCGATTTGTCCGCGCGTTGTTTGGGCCGGTGCTTAGAGATTTTGTCACTCGCTCGCCAACCCTCATAGTAGCGCGGCACCCAATACCGCCACAGCGCACCCTGTTCGCCGAGGGCCCAAGTTTTGAGAAATTTAGCGGCGATGGAGTATGCTCGCGCCCGCAGCGCAGGTGCGTTCTGAGAAGCGCCGACGCGGTCAAGCACAACGGCCCAGGTGAGGTGCCAGTTCCAGGGAGCCCAGATGCCGTCAAAGCGAAACGGGGCGCCATATTGAATGCGGTAGAGACCCGAACTTCTGTCGAAGTATGGCTCGTAAGCGCGCACCAGGCAGACAGCGTTTTCCACAATCTCGCTTCGGAGCTTTGCCGGACACTGCGCGCCCAGTGCCTCGCAGGATCTGAGCAGAGCGCCTGAGATCATGGCCTGGTTGATTTGAAAGGAAACAGGGCTACGCTTGTCCTTGGAATAGATGCGCGACGCCCAGCCGCAAGAAGGGTTGAAGCGGCCGGCTAATCCCAGGTTCGCATTTTGGTTTGCCAATGTATTGCTCATGGCCCGCCGAGCCAGCTGGGCAAACGCCGGATGGCCAGATTTCTTGTAGAGTTTGGCGAGCGCCAAAGTGCGATAGGACTGGGACCAGCTCTGCTTACCGGCCTCATCGGACGCCAGAGACATGGGCTCACCCAAACCGGTCATGAGGGTACCGGTAATCGCGTGATAGGCCATTTTGGCGTTTTGGCTGCCGCTCACTGAAAGCACGGAGAACGCGCCTTTCTGCCGTTTGATCTGCGGCGCAAGGAGTTCATCGGCTTCGGTGGCCAGCAGGGTTTCAACCCGCCCGGTGTGGATATCGAGCGCCAGAAGGTCACTTCCCCGCACCGGATCGCAATAGGCCTGGACGATGATTTGACGGCCAACAACCTTCGCGCTCAGTACGCTACAATCCGCGAGCTCGCCGACCATTTGTGCATCAGCAACCATGCCGCGCTCGTTGCGCTGATACCGATAAAACTGAGTGCGCTGCTCTGCTTTGTCATAAGTTGCCAAGGTCAGCGATGAGAGATCATAGGCCAAAACACTCACCGCCGTCAGGCGCGGCCAGCTGAGCACCATATGGCCGTCTTGAATGAGCTTCACCCGAGCCTTTGGGCCCTTTGTGGTGCGCACGTACACAGATGATCCGTTGCGGTCGAAGCGAAAGCCGCCCAGGCGGGAGACATCGTTCACGTTGCGCCCGTTCACAATCATTTGGCGGTTAAAAGTGAGGGTCGGACGGAATCCGCCGGCCTCCCAGAACGAGCGAAACTCAAAGGCGCCTTTGCGGGCCACAGCGTTCAGCCCAGGCATGGACACGTCTTTTTGCGTGGCTTCACCGGTTTGGGTGTTGAAAGAGAAGCCTTTGCCGAGCTGCTCAATGATATAGCCCTGTTCGGCATGGGCCAGCTCCGTCGCCATAAGCGATCCGGCAACGCACAAAGAAAGAAGACTGAGGGTCGGGCGTGGCAACATGATGGTTGTCCTAAAAGTTGAAGTAGATGAACTCGGTGAGATCTTCCAGCCGGTAAAGCTGCAGAAGGCCGATGCCACACACTGCGCTCATTGCAACCGCCCAACGGCCGCTGGGGCGCCAGAACGCGTTTGGGAACAGACTCAGTGCGCGGTCTTTGAGCACAGCGCTAACATCTGTGACCGGGCGGTACTTGCGAACCCACTCGATGGAGTTCGGGGCGTAGAGCACGACCAGCCCGAGCGCTACAAATTGCAGCCAAGCCAAGTCTGTGTCTGACAGAAGTCCGGCCCAAGCCTTCGTATCGTAAAGTTCAGTCATGCCTACCATGCCCTGAACAATCGCCATTGCTCCGTCCAAGGTCTCGGCACGGAACGGAACCCAGGCAATGATCACGGCTGTCAGTGTGATAAGTTGAGCCAACGCCCGGGTGAGGGCCACGGGCACAAGGCGCCGGCCTGCCAATGGTTTCAACATTGCCGACCAGGCATGGTTCACGGACAGGTAGAACCCGTGCAACGCGCCCCAGATCACGAAGTTCCAGCTTGCGCCGTGCCACAGCCCGCCCAGAACCATGGTGGCGAACAGGTTGACGTATCGCCGCGCCTTTCCATGCCGATTGCCACCGAGGGGAATGTAAAGATAGTCCCGCAGGAAGCGCGACAGAGTGATGTGCCAACGCCGCCAGAAATCGACTATGTTGAGCGCCTTGTAAGGCGAGTTGAAGTTGATGGGCAGGCGAATGCCGAACATGCGGGCAAGCCCCAAGGCCATGTCGCAATAGCCGGAGAAATCGAAATAGATCTGGAACGTGTAGGCCAACGCCCCGATCCAGGCCGCTTCCATGGGCACGGGCTGGCCGCCATCCGCCAGGCCGAAGACGGTGTTCGCAAGCGGTGCGATACCGTCAGCCAGAACGATCTTCTTAAACAGACCAATCGCAAATAATGTGCCCCCAACAGACAGATTCAAGAAAAGCTTGCTCTGGAACACCTGCCGATTGAACTGCGGGATCGTATCCTTCTGCAGGACGATGGGCCCCGCGATCAGCTGCGGGAAGAACACCACAAACAGGCAGTACTTGGAAAAGTCGCAGTTGCTGACGTCGCCGCGATAGGTGTCGCAGAGAAATGAGATCTGCTGGAATGTGAAGAACGAGATGGCAAGCGGCAACACGATGCCCAGCGCGGGCAGATCGACGCCCGGGAACAGATTAACGTTGGAAATCAGGAAATCCGCGTACTTGAAGTAGGCCAGCGTGGCCAGATTGCCAATGATACCTGCGGTGAGCACCGCCTTCGATTTTGTCTTCAGGATGTAGCGGTGAAGGGCGAAGTTCACCACCACCGACAGCACCAGCAGCACCAGATGGATGGGGCTCCACCAAGCATAAAACGCCAAGGAGGCGGCAATCAGCCACCACACAATGGCTGTCTCACGACCCAGGGCGCGCAGGGCGAAGAAACCCAGCAGAACCGGTGGCAGGAAGAGATAGATAAACTCTAAAGAACTGAATACCATGGTCCTAAGGCCTCCTCGCCTGGCTGGAGTTAGCTTCTCGTGCTTTCTGATTTTTCGGCTTGTGCCAGCAATTCTTTGAGCAAGGACTTGGAGCCCGTGTGCCCAAGTTTGGAGCCGCGTGTTGCCAGTTTAAGCGCGCCTTCCATGTTCTTTGGCGCCAACTTTCCTTCCGCGCGAATGCGCGCCAGCTCTTCCATGGCACCGGCGTGCACGGCTTCAACGCCGCGTTTGAACCAGGCCACGGCGCCGGTGTCTTTCAGGCCGAACTTCTCCGCAAGATGCAGCCGGCCCAGCTTGGTCATGGCCCCGCCATGGCCCGCTTCTGCGGCCCGCTTAAGCCAGCCAATGGCTTCCGGAGCGCCCTTTCTAGGGCGCTTGCCCACGAGCAGGAGATTGGCGAGATCGTGCATAGCTCCCGGATTTCCAAGGTGACTGGCATGGCGCAGCCAATGGAAAGCCCTATCGGTGGAGCGACCAACGAACTCGCCGTCCCTATAGAGTCGGCCCAGGGTCTTGGCGGCGCTGCCGGACCCAGACCGCACCTTCATCTTCAAAGAAGCAATGGCGCTTTCGGCAAGAACAATGGCGCGTTCGGGATCTTTCTCAATGCCGTTCGCGCCCTTTAGCAGCAGCCGGGCAAATTTCAGGGAAACAGCCTCAAACCCGGCCTTGGCCGCAGATTCGTAGTGCAGAGCCGCGCGCGCCAGATCCTGATCGACGCCAATCCCGCGGGAGAAGTGCTTGGCCAGTTGCACGTGGGCTTTCTTGTAACCCCAGTCGAGCGCCTTCAAGAACCACTCCACAGCGATGCGGCCGCAATCGGGACCAGAGGCACGCTGGTACAGCAAACCCAGCTCATAAGCAGATTCACCCCTCAAAGGGAACTTGAACTGAACCGCCCGCAGAAGCGCCAACCGGGCCTTTTCCAAATCCGGCGACACTCCCCAGCCTCGGGTCAGGATCTTGGCATGATGAAACAGGGCGCGCGGATGACCCTGGTGAGCATAGCGCTCGATAATTTCGCCGGCCTCATTCCACTTTCCGAGTTTTTGCAGACCGCGGGCCTGGTTCAGGTGCTCGGTGACCACTGGGTCGAGCGGCGGAGTTTTGCCCAGTTCCGGCACCCGCATCCAGAGCAGGGCACAGGTGCATAGCGCGCCGAACAGGGCGAAGGTTGCAAGATTTGCGGCCATAAGTGGTCGGTTGTCAGGCTGGGCCATTGGATTTTCTCCAAACTCTGCAATTGCGCCCTTCGGTTAGCGCGACAATGCCGTCATCTAGGGTTTTGGCCACATCAGCCTTCACCACCGGACAGGTGATGCCGCGGCGCACCTTCAGGGCATTCTTGGTGATCTTGGGATCGCTGCTCAACAGCCGGCCCACTTCAGCAACAATGTTGCGGGCCGCTGAGGGGCCGAAGTGATAGGCATCGGTGAAATTGCTAAGCTTGCGCGTGAACGGATTATCAAAATCAAGATCCACCACCGGCGCCAAAGCCGCCAGACGCAGGCGCAACCGCAGATCGAGATCGGAGCGGCCGAATTCCGCGATGCGCGCCTGCATTTCCGGAATGGTTGGCGGGATCACGAAAACCAGATTGACGCCGCTCTGTTTGCTCCAGTCCGCGATCTCTGCAATCCTGGACCACAGCTCTTCTGAGAACTTGAAGCGCTTCCAATCGGATCTGCCGTTCTTGCGCACCTGCTTTTCAAAGCGCGAAGGCAAATTGCGATCTATTGAAATGGGATGCAGCAGATGCGCCCAGCGTCCCCGCCGCCAACCGTGCCCGCGCAGGCGCAGAGGATAGGCCACCGGCGCCTCCAAAACGGGAAGCCTGCAGCCAAAGCAAATCTCCGGTTCAAGCAGTTTGCTGACAGGCACCCGGCCCGGCCGGCCCAGCTCAGACGCCTGCGCTGACGTGATGAGACCGGGCACGAGGCTTTTCAATGCATTGGTTAGGGTTGGGTAGTTCGCCTCGATGTGCCGCCAGGAAACTCTGGTGACGAACCAGCTGGAGAAGTACTTGATGGGCTGGCTGGAAAGGCGAATGGCTTCCGGCACGCGGTTCATGCCGGCTTTGTGGGCAGGGTCGAAACTGCGCAGCTGAATGCCCACCACAAGATTTTTGGGCTTCGGCCGGGTCTTCAGATATTTGAACGTCTCGTGGATCTCATAGATGGTGGCCCCACCATAGGCAAAGTTGAAGGCACGCTTGAGCCCGAGCTCGCTCCAATATTTGTCGCGCAGGGCCCTCGCCCGGCTGTCGCCCAGAATGATGGTTTCCGGCGCATCCTTCTTAGAATGGGCGATGACTTTCCAGAGCGGATAATGGGCCTTCTCGCTGATGGTCTTCTTGGACAGGTCCAGCGGCAGACCGCCCACTTTGTTGTAGGGGTCAACCGCCAGATTGAGCATGACCGGCAGCGTTCCCAGGGCCACATAGGCTGCGAGCGCGGCAACGTAGGCTTTGGGGTTCTTGAGCCAATTGGACATGGTGGGCCTTCAAATGTGATCATTCTCAGTCCCAACATCGCAAGCCGTATGCCAGCGACTAAACAAACAGAACATATATATAAATCAGTATCTTAAGAAATTTCTTGGATTATCAGTTTTGATGGCGAAAAGGTACCGTTTTCAAAATCGAAAGCCGATTTCTAAAATCCAAATGCCGATCCCAAGAAGAGCACGGACGGCACATCCACCAAGCGTGTGTAGTGCACTGTGGAGAGCACAAGCATCGCGGTGGCCAGCGCTGTGCACCAGTTGGCCATGGCATTGCGGCCCAGTTCAACCAGGGCATCGCCACCACCGGCAGAGGTTTGATTGCCCCGGTTCGACCAGCGCTGCTTGGAGAGCCGGAAGATGCAGTAGACCTTTACCGAAGCGTTTATGAGTTGGTTCAAATAGAGGATCCACGGGTAGGCCATTTGCACCCGCCTGGAATAGCCGAACAGAAACATGGACAGCAGCATGCGGCTGAGCGCGATGAAGATCACGTAGGAGATGAGATAAACCGGGCCCACGAGGAATGTGGCCGCGACCGCCAACACCGGGCTCACCAACATGGTCCACATGGAGAGCCGCTGGTCCACCAGGCACCACCAGATAAAGAAAGGCATTTTGTGCGGCCCAAGCTTGATGGCCCTGGCGCCGTTGCGCAGCATGTTGCCGGACCAGCGCCTAAAATTCTGCACCATGCGGTCCATACCGGAACCTTCGATTACCTCAACCGTGTAGCCGAGGGCATCTGGTACGTAGCGCATATGGGCACCGTGCTTCAGCATGAAGTACCAGGTGCTTTTATCATCACCGGAGAGGAAGCGGAAATTGCCCCATAGCCAATGTTCAAGATGATCGGCCTCCAACAGCCGGATGAACTCCAAGTCCAGCAGGTTCTTGGCCCGGAACACCGACATACGGCCCGTGAGCGTCAGCACGCGGCCTGACAAGGCGTGGGACTGCATGGCGAGCCGCCTTTGGGCAAAGCGCATCTTCAGCCAGGTCTCGATCCACCTGGGACCAATGCAGATCACCTCCTCGTCCGTGGTGCAGGCTTGCAGATCCGGATAAAGCTTAAACAGAGGCATGCAGCGGCTGATTGCGCCTTCTGCGAGGATGAAGTCGCCATCCATGAACACCACAAGATCATCGTCTTCGATTGGCAACCGGCACATGGCCCGCAATACCAGGCCAATGGCGGCGCGCTTGCCGGAGACATTCTGCCGAATGATGCGCAGGGTGATGTCCACGTCCTTTGCCTCGCGCTTCAGAAAGTTCTCGATAATATCTTCGTCAAACCTGTCTGAGGATCCAAGCCATATGGTGCCGGGCACGCCGGAGCCCCGGATTTCGTTGAGAATACCGCGCACGACCTTCTCCGTGATCGAGCGGTGCTCCTTATAGGTGGTCATCATGAAGTGCAGATGTCTGGGCCGCCAGCCGGACGCCCAGATTTCCTGGCCTTTCCGGCGCATATTTGGATAAACGAGCTTGCCATAGACAACCGCCCGCACCGCGTGCGTGAACCACCAGCCGTAGCGCCAGATGCCCAAAGCGCCAATCACGAAGGTGATCTGGGCAACTTCACGATCCCAGATGCTGTTGGGCAAAGTCAGTATGGCGATGAGGCAGCAGCCAAAGTATAGGGCAATTTTGCCCAACACGGCAGGCGTCCACTTGCGCCATCCGGTGGGCCAGTCCGTCGGATCATCCAGGTTGGAAACTTTGTCCAGCTTAAGCATCGTTGCCGCCGGTGAATGCGGTTGCAAGTGAAGTCAGCTTTGCGACCAGATCATTTGTGATGCGCCGATCGAAGATCACCACTGCCGGCAACCCGGCGGAGATCTTGCGGTCTGAGTGCACGGAATCCAAAAGCTGAAGTTGTACAGCTGCTGTGCGCTCTCCCTGGCTTTTCCATGTATATTGAGATCCTTTGAGGTCCAAGTAGCCCGACCGGCGATTGATCGCCATTACGCGGGCCTCAACATGACGGTTCAAGGCCGGAAGAAAGATCTTCGCGATATCATCCATACCCACTTTCAGAATTTCATCTTGATCCAAGTACGCGGTCACTGTGGGCGCCACATCCTGCTCCAACACCAGAACGGTCTGGCCTTTGGCGACGCTCACGCCGGAGACGTGCGGCAGGGAAACAATGTGGCCGCTGAACGGGGCCCGGATCGCGCGGGATTTCTGGGTGTCCTTCAACAGAGACAGTTTGCGCTCTGCGGATTTCAAGTGACTGTGGCTCTCATCAAGTTCCAGCGCCAACATGTCGAGATCAACCACAAACTCCTTATGATTGTAGTGGCGCTTGTGGGAGACGGCGTGCATGGCAACCGATTGCGCGACCTTCACTACCAGCTCGCGGACCCCCGCAGCCGCCCGCAGTTGGCGGGCTTTGGCCTCGTCGCGCTTCTGAGTGTTGGCAAATCCTTCTGCGTGCAGCTTGGCAATTCGCCGAAAATGGGCATCCGCAGCATTAAGGTCCACCTTGCGCGCAGCCAGGCGCGCCTTGGCCACGTCCAGATCGGTCTTGTTGATGGTCTGATAGAGTTTGAGCCGTTCCGCTTCGATCCGATATTTCTCCTGAGAGCGGAAATGACGCTCTTGGGCGTCTTTCACCGCGCTCTGAGCGGCCGCGATTTGCGCCGCGAGCTTGGGGTCATCAATTTCAGCGATCAGGTCGCCCCGCTCAACGCGTGAACCCAAACCGTACCGAACAGATGACAGAACGCCATCCACAGGCATCTTGAGCGTTTGCAAAGGCACTGAGACGACCGCGGTTTCCACCTCCAGCCGCATGGTCGACGAATAAGCCAAAAGCCCACCATAGCCAAACACAGCGCTGCCTAAGAGAATGTAGAAGGCCGACATCAAGATGGTTTTAAGCGGCCAACGGGACAAAGGTGCGTCCGATGCCGGGTTTGGATCAGGATCTGTTGAGATCGGGGTCACCGGAACATCGATGCGGCAGATCGCATCCTCAAACGTGCCCATTTGCCCGCGGATCAGATCTTCGATGAAATGGGACATCAGATCGCGCGAGCGTTCGGGAACCTCAGTAAACTCAAACGCCACCGTGCCTTCTGCGTCTTCCGCGCGCACGATGCGGGCGTGAAGGTCAAATCCGATGTCAAAGCCCTGAAAGGGCAGCACCAGGTTAAGCTGGATCTCATCGCCAACCATAGGCAACGGTGCGTTGACGCCATCAAGACGCAGACCGCCCAAGCTCCAGTTGGTGGCGCGGTGGTGATGTCTTGTTTCACCCAGCCTCACGTCGAGCGGCGCGGTGACGCGGTGGTGCCGACGTTGGCAGGGACGCTCTCGAACGACTTTCATCTTAAGTGTCTCCGGTTCGCCCCTAAAGGAGCAATCGGCATGCCACCCATTTCAGGGGGAAAATCGATTGATCTGAAAACATTCGCCTTTCGAATTTCGAAAATCGAACCAGGGTCCTTTCAATTTTCGAAATCGGCATGGCGGCGTTCAGAACGGGAAAATGCAGATCGAGAACCTCATAAGCCCTTGATTTCTGGGACTCTCAGATTGCCGAGCTAGCGCTCCGGGACGCAAAATCTGAAGTTGGCCGGCCCCTTGCGACTGTCTTGCCAAACCGCGGCACCACCGCCGCATAGTCAAAAGGAGCTGAACATGAAACCGCAATTGATCACCCCCATAATCCTCGCTGGCGGCGCCGGAACGCGGCTATGGCCCATCTCACGCGAAGAGACCCCAAAACAGTTTTGCCGATTGATGAACGGCGAGAGCCTGTTCCAAGTGACGGCCAAACGGGTGTCTGACTCAGAACGCTTTACCGCACCAATCGTTGTCACCGGCAAGGCCTTTGGTCAGGTGGTGGAGCATCAGCTCGCCGAATGCGGCATTGCCCCCAGGGCGATCATTTGTGAGCCCATGGGGCGCGACACAGCTCCTGCCATCGCGGCAGCTCTCATTGCCACATCAAACACTTCGGCCCACCAGCCCTGCCTGGTTCTGCCCTCAGACCATTGGATTGAAGATCAGGACGCTTTTCTGCGGGCAATCAAATCAGGGGTGGATCTCATTCAGGACCATTCCTATTTGGTGACATTCGGCATTAAGCCCAGTCACGCTGAAACGGGCTACGGTTACATTCAAGCCAGCGGCGAAAAGCTGAGCCTCCATGCTTCGCGCATCGGACGCTTTATTGAAAAGCCCAGCGCCACCCTTGCTGACGAACTGATCCGCGATCCGTCCACCTCATGGAACGCAGGCATATTCCTCTTCAATCGCAAGGACATTCTTGAGGAGATGGAAGCTCATTGCCCGGAGATCCTGGCCAAGATCCGCAAGAGTGTCAGCTATGGTCACTGGATGGGTCTGAAGCTGCTTCTGGCCGGCTCTCATTTCTCCAGCATCGCGAAAATCTCGATTGATTATGCCGTGATGGAGCACACCCGCAGGGCGGCCATTGTTCCCATGAACCCTGGCTGGAGCGACCTGGGGTCTTGGGAGGCCTATTGGAATCACGGCGATCATGATGAAAGGGGTAATCTGATCGAAGGAGATGTTGTCTCTGTGAACACTCACAACTCGCTTGTCATGACTGACGGGCCCTTGGTTGCCGTTGCCGGGGTGCAGGACGTGGTCGTTGTGGCCAACGATGACGCTATTCTGGTGACCCACAAGGACCACACCCAGTCTGTCAAAGCGCTGGTTGAGCGCATGCAGATTGACCAGCGCAGCGAGCACAAGAAACACCTTGGCGAGGACCGCCCGTGGGGCCGCTTTGATTCCATTGACCGCGGCGAGAGCCATCAGGTCAAACGTATTCGTGTCGATTCCGGCGGTCGACTTTCTCTGCAGTATCATCATCACCGGGCAGAGCACTGGGTGGTTGTGTCCGGCACCGCTCGAGTGACGGTTGACGACAAGGTGATGGACCTTGGCCCCTGCGAGCAGGTGTTCATTCCGCAAGGTGCGGTACACCGTCTTGAAAACGTCACCGAGGAGCCCGTGGAGATTATTGAAGTCCAGTACGGCACATATTTTGGCGAAGACGACATCGTCCGGATTGAAGACGTCTATGGCCGCGAGCAAGAGCCCGGCACCGACGTCGCGGCATAGGAGGCAATCATGACGTCACGTATATACATGTTCGATGTGGACGGCACACTGACCGACCCGCGCAAGCCTATCGACAACGATTTTGGAAACTTCTTCGAACGGTTTTGCGACAACCACATGGTCTACCTGGTCTCCGGCAGCGACTTTCCGAAACTGGAGGAGCAACTGCCCAAATCGATCCTCGCCAAAGCACGGGGCGTGTTCTGCTGCTCCGCCGCAGAGCTTTGGGCCGACGGTAATGCGATCTACCGGCTTGATCACGAGTTTCCCAAACTGCTGATCGAGGCGCTAGATGACTTTGTGAGCCTGAGCGATTACCCCAGCCGTTTCGGTAATCATATCGAATTCCGGACCGGTATGCTGAATGTCAGTGTGGTTGGCCGGAAGGCCGACCGCGCAGCACGCAAAGCCTATTTTGAATGGGATCAACGAGAGGGCGAGCGGCGCAAGTTCATCGAACGGTTCGTTGAAACCTTCAGCGACTATGAGGCCTCAGCCGGCGGCGAGATCAGCATTGATGTGGCGCCTAAGGGGTGGAACAAGTCGAAGGCGCTAAGCGTTGTGAAGCAGGATCACCCCGGACATCCCATCACCTTCTTCGGTGACCGGATGGGCCCGGGCGGCAACGACTATCCCCTGGCCGAGGCGCTGCGCGCGGATTCGCCAAACCACGACATTGTCTCTGTTGACGGGTTTCTGGAAACCTGGCGGCACTTAAGCCTAAGCACCATCCCGGTGACGCGCCTCTACCGCTACGCATCTTAAGCTGCACACTCTCAGCCCCTAACTTGGCGGGCCACTGGCCCGCCTCTTTTTTTTTATTGGTTCTCTTCGCGGGTCCAATCTTCCCGCTTCCGATAAAGGGTCGAGGGGCTCATTTTCAAAACCTTGGACGCCTTGGGAACGCTGCCGCCACAATAGTCGAAGGTGGCCATCACAACATCCCTTTCGAGCTCGGCGTAGGGCCGGCCCAAAACGACACGGACAATCTTGTTACCCGCCCCGTTAGTGGCGGTGGACGCGGAACCAGCTGATGAAGACACACCTTCAGGTGTCAAAGATCGATCACACTTAAGCGGCGCAGAGCGCTTTGGCCCTCCGAGATTGAGCATGTCAGCTCCCAGGACGGCGCCGTCGTGCAAGACAACGGCGTTGCGAACCACGTTTTGCAACTCCCGCACATTCCCAGGCCATTGATGGGCCAGGAGCTTATCTTCCGCCTCCACGGAGAAGGCTTCGAACGCCTTGCCTTCCTCGCCTGAAAAACTCTCAAGAAATTGGTGCGCAATCTCCAACACATCCGCATCCCGCTCGCGTAAGGGCGGCAGATGGATGGGCAGAACATGAAGCCGGTAGTAGAGATCTTCTCGGAACCGGCCTTGCTCAACCTCTTCAAGCGGATCTTTGTTGGTGGCGCACACCACGCGCACATCCACCGTCGTCACGG
>JBCDDQ010000136.1:0-12720 GCA_039180225.1 Pseudomonadota bacterium | reverse complement strand
CACAGTTCAACGCATTCATCACAAATGAACACGGTTGGGCCAGCGATCAGTTTCCTGACTTCGTGCTGACTTTTCCCGCAGAACGAACAGTATAAAGTGTTCTTTGAATCGCTCATCTGGTCTTCCTGACTCTTAAAAAACGCGACGTCATTTGTGCAAACTTAACTCAGAATTCTGTCTTTACCAGAAACACTAACCTCAGTAAGTCATACAAAAAACGCTCAATCTCGCCTGCGGGCTTGTGCCATTTTGGCATTCCTAACCGCAAACATCCTGCCATGTTATGTGATGAGCGTTCAAGATATCCTTAATAACAGCCATTTTAGCCCCAACTCTCACCTTTTTCCCACGTATGCAGGAACCGTGCAAACCAAATTGCCCCAATTCTGGTCAAGTTGCTGCGATCTGACGCGCAAAAATCAGCCTACTTAGCCGCATCATCCTCCTGATCCGGGCGCTGCTCGATAACAGTGTCGATGATTCCGAAGTCCTTCGCCGCTTCGGCGGTCATGAAATTGTCGCGCTCAAGCGCCTTTTGAATCGCATCCACTTTCTGGCCGGTATGGTTGGCGTAGATCTTGTTCAAACGCTCTCTCAGCTCAAGAATCTCCTTGGCATGAAGCTCAATGTCGGAAGCCTGTCCCTGAAATCCGCCGGAAGGCTGGTGCACCATGATGCGCGCATGGGGCAGCGAGAACCGCATATCCTTTTCGCCCGCAGACAGCAGCAATGAGCCCATGGATGCCGCTTGACCAATACAGGTGGTGGAAACCTTCGGCCGGATAAACTGCATCGTGTCATAGATTGCCAGCCCGGACGTGACCACGCCTCCCGGGCTGTTGATGTACATGGAGATCTCTTTCTTGGGGTTATCCGCCTCAAGGAAGAGCAGCTGTGCGGTCACCAAAGCAGACATGCCATCTTCGACCGGGCCTGTTACAAAAATGATCCGCTCCTTCAGCAGCCGCGAGAAAATGTCGTAAGCCCGCTCGCCCCGGTTGGTCTGTTCAACCACCATGGGCACAAGGTTCATATAGGTATCGATCGGATCTTTCATGGGGGTCCCTGGTTCTTGAAGGTGCGTGCGCATGCAGACCAGATAAGCCCGAATCAGCGCCGCTTAGAAATGCACCTCTTTAAATAGGCGATTGTAGACAAATCCAAAAGGGGCAACGGCCAAAACAATTAACCGCACCCGGCCACAATTGTGCCGGGTGCAGGCAATTCCGGGGTTACTCGTCCGCGCCTTCGGCTTTCTTTTTAGCCGCCGCCTTCTTGGCGGGCGCCTTCTTGGCCGCAGGTTTCTTGGCAGCAGGTTTCTTTTTCGCTGCCGCCTTCTTTTTCGGCTCCGGTTTGTCGTCGGCCTCCGGGGCATCAGGATCCTTGAAAAGCTCCTCGCGGCTCACCGATTTGTCGGTCACAGCAGCCTGCGACACGATATGGTCGACCACCTTCTGTTCGAAGATCGGGCCGCGCAGCTCCAGCATCGCTTCGGGCTGCTCACGATAGAAATCGTAAACCTGCTTTTCCTGACCCGGGAACTGCCGGATCCGCTCGATCAGCGCTGCCTGCACTTCCTCTTCAGCAATCTGCACGCCCGCCTGCTCGCCCACGCGTCCCAGCAATAGCCCAAGACGGATGCGCCGCTCGGCAATGCCGCGATACTCTTTTTTGGCATCCTCTTCGGTCGTGCCCTCGTCTTCGAAGGTTTTACCGTGATGCTCGATATCCTGCACCACCTGGCCCCAAATGCCGTCGAACTCTTGCTCAACCATTTTCTCTGGAAGCTCAAAGCTCGAAATATTGTCCAGTTCATCCAGCACTGTCCGCTTGAGGCGCGAATCAGAGGCTTTGTCAAAATCCCCTTGGGCCTGACCGCGAACAGCCTCCTTCAGTGCATCCAGGCTTTCCATGCCCAGACGCTGTGCCAATTCATCATTGATCCCGGTCTGACCAGGCTCGGCCACCGCATGCACGGTCACATCGAACACGGCATCTTTTCCGGCCAGAGACGCCTGCGGGTAATCGTCCGGAAACGTTACGTTGAGGGTTTTCTGGTCGCCTGCCTTTGCACCGATCAGTTGTTCTTCAAAGCCTGGGATGAATTGGTTGGACCCGATTTCCAAGGGAACTCCCTCAGCGGAGCCGCCGTCAAACGCTTCACCGTCGACCTTGCCCAAGAAATCTATGGTGGCCTGATCGCCGACAACCAGGGCGGCGCCTTCCGCTTTAGGCACGAAGTCCTTGTTCTGTTCGGCAATTGCGCCAAGGGCTTCGTCCACGTCTTCGTCCGACACCTCAGCCACCAGCCTTTCAAGCTTCAGCTCTGAGAAGTCGATGTCTTCGATCTCCGGGATCACCTCAAACACCATGTTGAGCTCAAGATCCGCATCGCCCGCCAAAACGGTCGGCATGTTGTCTTCGTCCACCACAGTCACTTCCGGTTGGTATGCCGGTTTCTCATTGCGGTCTTCAAGGACTTTTTGAGTGCTTTCGCCAACGGTCTTTTCAATCACCTCCGCCATGGCCTGCTGGCCATAGAGCTTTTTCAGGTGCGGCATGGGCACCTTGCCAGGACGGAAACCGTTAAGCCGAACAGTGCCCTTCAGTTCCACAAGCCGGGCGTCCTGCTTGCTCAACAATTCGTCGGCACCAACTGTAATCTTCAGCTCGCGCTTTAAACCTTCATTCAGGGTTTCGGTGACCTGCATGGCTCTGTTACGTCCTTTAATGGGGTGTCGGCGCGGGGTCCTTGGTTTGTCCCGCACCGCCGGTTCAATTCATAATGTCCAGTGTTGCGGTTCCTGGCCGGCAGGCTTTCGAGGGGCGTTGTGGAGCTTTTGGTGCGGGCGGAGGGACTTGAACCCCCACGGCTTGCGCCACAGGTACCTAAAACCTGCGTGTCTACCAATTCCACCACGCCCGCATAAAAGCGGACCTGGCCGCAAATTCGGCCCGCTCTATAGCAAAGCCGTTCGCCGGATGCCAGCGAAGAAAACACACATCTTTGACGAACTTCAAAGTCGGCACTCCATCCACTGGGTGTCCCAGTAACGTCCAAACTTGTGGCCCACCTCGCTGAGAGCCATGAGTGGTTGGTAGCCGAGTTTCTCATGAAGCCGAATTGAGGCATCGTTCGGCAAAGTAATAATGGCGTACGCCCGGTGGGTCTGTGCGTCCCTTAAGCGCTTCAACAACTCACGCAGCAATGCACTCCCCCTGCCCGCCCCCTGATGGGCCGCAAGCAGGTACACCGTGGTTTCCACGGAGCGCTGGTAGGCGGGCTTTGGGCGAAACGCCGTCGAGTGTGCATAGCCCAGGATCCGACCGTTTTCTTCCGCCACAAGCAGCTGATGGCGGCCTTCAGTTGCGAACTGCTTGAACCAGGTGCGCCGCGCATCAAATGAAACTTCTTCAAGATCGAAGGTGATTGGGGTCTCGCGGACATAGTGGTTATAGATTGCCAACAAGTCCGGCAGATCCTCCTCAAGGGCCGAGCGGATCATGGACACGACCCCAACCCGCTGAGAACCGCTGGCAGCAGGTCCGGCAGATCGTCGGCGATGAGCCCCGGTCCGAACTGGCCCGCCGCTGCGCCGTGCAGCCACACAGCTGCGCACGCTGCCCCGAACGGCGCCATCTTTTGGGCAAGCAGCCCTGCAGCCATACCCGCAAGCACATCGCCTGAACCCGCCGTCGCCAGGGTTGGGGGCGCATTGGCATTGATCGCGTAGCGCCCATCTGGCGCTGCAATGACGGTGTCCGGCCCCTTGACGATCACGATGGCGGAACTTTGCTTGGCCGCGAGAAGGGCAGCTTCCACCTTGCTTGCATGCTGAAGCTTCTCGGCGCCAAACAGGCGGGCAAACTCTCCGCTGTGGGGAGTAAGCACCACAGGACGATCCGGCCGGCTGGCAATGGCCTTAAACAGTTCGGACGGATCATCGGCAAAGCTCGTCAGAGCATCTGCATCCAGCACCGTGGCAGGGCCATTCTTGAGCACGCAAGCCACCAGCTCTTTTGCGGCATCGCTCACACCCAACGCCGGGCCAATGACCACGGCCGTGTAGCGTTTATCGGACAAGAGTTCATTGAGTTCATGAGCGCTCGCGGCCGGTTTCAGCATGATCGCCGTCAGGTGGGCGGCATGGACGGCCAACGCGTCATGGGTCCCTGCCACACTCACCAAACCTGAGCCCACGCGCAATGCCCCTCTCGCCGCCAATCTGGAAGCACCGGTGCTGAGCGCCGGCCCGGAAACGCTGAGGGTATGGCCCCGGTGATACTTGTGTGCGCCCCGGCTGAGCGATGGAAACTCAGCGCTCCAGAGTGCTCGCCCGTTTTCAGCGCCATCCGGGTTGATGCTGGCCAGCACATCGTCCGCGATCCCGATCTGCGCAACCACCGTTTCCCCGCAGAGCCCTCGTCCGGGCATGAGAAGATGACCTGGCTTTTTGCGGAAGAACGTCACTGTGAGGTTTGCCTGAACGGCTGGTCCAGCTGCCCGTCCGGTGGCCCCGTCGACCCCTGAAGGCATATCCACGGCGATGACAGGCAGCTCTGATTTGCCCACCTGCTTCACGGCTTCGGCAGCGATACCTTCCAGAGCCTTATTCAGCCCGGCGCCGAACAGCGCATCGACAATCACATCTGCTGCGGACAGGTCCAATTGGCCCAGCGGGTGCGTTTTCCCCGGCCAACGCTCAGCCGCCTGCGCAGCATCGCCTTTCAGATTTTCCAGCACGCCAAGCAGGTAAACCGCGCAGGTCCATCCACGCGCCTCCAGCTCTCGTGCGATAACAAACCCGTCTCCCCCATTATTGCCAGGCCCGCATAAGAGCACCGCCCTGCCCGGCTCGGGCCAGCGGTCAGAAATCTCATTGGCGATGGCAATCCCGGCATTGTCCATGAGAACCGCACCACTGGTCCCTGCTTCTATGGTGAGCCGGTCGGCCTCATACATTTGCTCTGGTGTGAGCAGTGCGCACTCATGCATGGTCATACTCAGCAAGCTCGATCAGGTTCCCGTCCGGATCCCGAAAATAGATCGATGTTATCGGACCTGTTGCTCCGGTGCGGGAAACCGGACCCTCAAAGACCTCAATCCCCTTTGCCTGCACATGGGAGAGAGCCCTTGCCACATCCTCAACCACGAAGCACAAATCAGCAGATCCTGGCTGCGGCCGTTCCGCATGGGGCTGAAACTCTTCTCCGGCTTTATGCAGGTTGATCTTTTTTGCGCCGTACTCAAGCGCAAACCGACCGGATTGAAAGGTGACCGGCCGCATGCCCAAAACATCTTGGTAGAACGCGACCGTGTCTTCAATAGATGCGACGGTGAGCACGAAGTGATCGAGATCGAGCAATTTCACCATGGTGCACCCGGGCCGTCTATTCCTTGGCCGCCAGCTGCGTCTTCAAAGTGGCGACCTCTCCACGCAGCGCCTTGATCTCTTCTAAGATCTGCTCAGTTTCGCTCAGCATGGCCTGGCGGGAGGCGTCTGCCTCCACCTCATGTTCCTTTTGCATGGCATCCACTATGATACCGATGAACAGGTTCAACACGGCAAAAGACGTGGTGATGATAAACGGCACAAAGAACGCCCAGGCATAAGGATAGGTCTCCATGACCGGGCGGACAATGCCCATGGACCAGCTCTCCAGGGTCATGATCTGGAACAGAGAATAGGCAGATTCGCCAATGGTGCCGAACCACTGGGGAAAGGCCGGACCGAACAGCTTGGTGGCCATCACCGAGAAGACATAGAATATCAGACACAACAGCAACACCACCGACCCCATGCCCGGAATGGCCGCCAGCAGCCCGGTCACCACCCGGCGGATCGCCTGCACCCCGGAAATCAAACGCAAGACCCGCAGCACCCGGAATGCCCGCAGGACGGAGAGAGAACCGCCGGACGGTATCAGCGCAATCGCAACCACCACAAAATCAAACACCCGCCACGGATCGCGCCAGAAAGCCCACCCGCGAACAATAAGGCGCATGATTATTTCCGCCACGAAGATCGCCAAGATCGCCGTATCTAACGTCTTGAGCACCGGACCAAAACGCGCCATCAAATCCTGGCTCGTTTCCATGCCCAGCGTCACAGCGTTGATGGCGATCAACACAAGCACCGCCCGCTCGAACCACGGGGCCTCTACGATTTTTTGCAAGCTGCTCCGCATATACTTGCGCTCCTGATTGGTGATCTTCTCCGGGCTCAAATCTGCGCGCTTATTGGCTGGGAATAGGCGGTTACGTCAATCGCTTCACTTAAAAAATATTGCATCGCCTATTTTTTGTGCAATTGCCTATTTTTTGTGCGATTAAAATGGAGGCACAACCGGTCTCACCTTAGTATCCCCTTGATTCTAATAACAATTTTTCCTGCTCCAAAACTGGCACACCCTATGCAATCGCGCGCATGGTTAACACGCTCATGCGCAGCCTCTGCGCGATGGGCTTTTATACAAACACCATAAACCCAAGAAAGGGACGGCCTTGAAGAAAATTGAAGCCATCATCAAGCCCTTTAAACTCGACGAGGTGAAGGAAGCGCTGCAAGATGTGGGTCTGCAGGGCATAACCGTCACCGAGGCGAAAGGGTTCGGCCGCCAAAAAGGCCATACCGAGCTTTACCGGGGTGCAGAGTATGTCGTTGACTTTCTGCCGAAGGTGAAAATCGAAGTTGTGCTCGCCGCGGACCTTGTAGAGAAGGCCGTGGAAGCCATTCAGAATGCCGCCAAAACCGGCCGCATTGGCGATGGCAAGATATTCGTATCCGACGTGCAAGACGCTATCCGCATTCGTACCGGCGAGTCCGGCACGGACGCTCTTTAGTCACTACCACCCATAACCCAAACCATAAACTCATCAAAACAGGACGAATACAATGGCCAAAGACGCCGATGATGCTCTCAAATATCTGAAAGACAATGACGTAAAATTCCTCGACATGCGTTTCACCGATCCGCGCGGTAAGATGCAGCACGTGACCCAGGACATCTCCACCGTGGATGAAGACATGTTTGCAGACGGCATCATGTTTGACGGTTCTTCTATTGCTGGCTGGAAGGCCATCAACGAATCCGACATGACCCTGATGCCGGATGTGAGCACCCTCCACTTGGACAAATTTTACGCCCAGAACACTGCCGCCATTTTCTGCGACGTGCTCGACCCGATCACCGGCGAAGGCTATGAGCGTGATCCGCGCATGACTGCCAAGAATGCAGAAGCCTATGTTAAGCAAAGTGGTGTGGGTGACACCATCACCATGGGCCCGGAAGCGGAATTCTTCATCTTTGACGATGTGCGCTTTGCAGCCGAGCCGTACAACACCGGGTTTGCATTGGATTCAACTGAGCTGCCGATCAACTCCGACCGCGACTATGAGGCCGGCAACATGGGCCACCGCCCGCGCACCAAAGGCGGCTACTTCCCGGTTAACCCGATCGACAGCTGTCAGGACATCCGCTCTGAGATGATCTCCGCCATGGCTGAAATGGGTGTTGTGGTTGAAAAGCACCACCACGAGGTGGGCGCCGCTCAGCACGAGGCCGGCATCAAATTCCAAACTTTGACCACGATCGCTGACCATCTGCAGATCTACAAGTACTGCGTACACAACGTCGCGCACGCCTACGGAAAAACGGCAACGTTCATGCCGAAACCGGTCTACGGCGACAATGGTACGGGCATGCACGTTCACCAGTCGATCTGGAAAGATGGCAAGCCGACATTTGCAGGCAATGAATATGCAGATCTTTCTGAGAGCTGCCTCTATTACATTGGCGGCATCATCAAGCACGCCAAGGCGCTCAACGCGTTTACCAACCCGTCCACCAACTCCTATAAGCGTCTGGTGCCGGGCTACGAAGCGCCGGTACTGCTGGCCTATTCCGCCCGTAACCGGTCTGCATCCTGCCGCATTCCGTTCTCGCCGTCGCCGAACGGCAAGCGGGTAGAGGTGCGCTTCCCCGATCCGACCGCCAACCCGTATCTCGCATTCGCCGCGATGCTGATGGCGGGCATGGACGGCATCTTGAACAAGATCCATCCTGGCGATCCTATGGACAAAGACCTCTACGAGCTGCCGCCGGAAGAGTTGACCGACATTCCGACCGTTTGCGGTTCGCTTCGCGAAGCGTTGGACAGCCTGGCGGCTGACAGTGACTTCCTGCTGAAAGGCAACGTTTTCACGTCCGATCAGATCGAAGCCTACATGGAACTGAAGATGGAAGACGTGATCCGGTTTGAGCACATGCCTCACCCGGTCGAGTTCGACATGTACTACTCGGTCTGACCCATAAAGATCCGAGCACTCAGAAGGGCCGGGGCAGAACATGCTCCGGCCTTTTCCTTTACTCCATTATGGAGAAATCGCCCGTCTCGGGATCCATGATCCACAGGGCGCTCGCGCTCGAGTTTCTGCGTTTAACCGCTGAAGCGCGCGCGCCTCCCAGAAGTGATGATGGGGTCACAGAGATGGTCCCGTACAACCCCTCAGCAAGAGGGGCGAACCGGGCTATGACAGCACAGGATATGCCTACCCTGCGTCCCTCAAAGTGGCATGTTGGGGAAAGACACGTTCCAGCATTGGTGGCTGATGGCAGGCCCTAGGGGAATCGAACCCCTCTTTCCAGGTTGAAAACCTGGCGTCCTAACCGATAGACGAAGGGCCCGCAGACGCGTCAAGCGCCCCTCTCTAACGGCTGTTCTCGTGAATTGCAAGGGCTCTTGCAAAGCATTTTTCACCGGACTTTAGGGATCGCCACATCATCAATCAAAAGCTGAGGCTTCCGCGATCCTCCCCAGTCGTTTGCCACCAAACGCCCCGCCACGTGGAGCGGCAACTGGCGCTCAGAAAGCAGCAGTTCGCCTAAATCCGTCCCCACAGAGCGGAAGGCTATGGCTTGCAGCCGCGCCCCGTCGCCGGCCACCAATTGGCAGCGCACATGATCTTTGCCGGCAAGGTCCGCATAGGCGATCCTGTGTGCGGGAAAGGCGAAGATGGGCTGCGGGTTACCGGCTCCATAGGGTCCAGCTTTTTGCAGGAGGTCGATGAGCTCCATGGTGGCACCGCCAGCCGACAGCGCACCGTCCACCTCAAGCGCGGCTTCGGCCATGGCCACTTCAGCCGCTTCTCGCAAATCATCCTCCAGAAAGGCGCGCAAGGCTCCCAGATCGGTGTTCTTGAGGCTCATGCCGGCGGCCATGGCGTGACCGCCGCCTTTCATCAGTATGCCATCGTCTACGGCACGGGCGACAGAGGCCCCAAGATCAACACCCAGAATGGAGCGGCCTGATCCTGTGGCTTCGCCGGTTTCTGCAAGCCCGAGCGCAATGGACGGCCTGTGGAAGCGCTCCTTGAGACGGCTGGCCACCAGCCCCAAGACCCCAGGGTGCCAATTCTTACCCGCCACCACCAGAACAGGCAGAGACGCGGTTTCTCCAAGCGAGCGTTCTGCTTGGGCAACCGCCTCTTCCACAAGTTCCAGCTCGATCTGTTGGCGCTCCTTGCTGAGGCGCTCGAGTTCCTGAGCAGCCTGGCTGGCCGGGCCGCGATCGGTAGCTGACAGCAACGAGATGCCCAGTTCGGACCTTCCTAAACGCCCCGCCGCGTTGAGCCGCGGGCCGAGCACAAAGGACAGAGCATGTACATCCGGCGTTCGGCTGAGGCGCGCCGTATCAGAGAGCGCTGCAATGCCCACGTTCCGGCGCCGGCTCATCATCTTCAGCCCTTGTGTCACATAGGCCCGGTTGAGGCCTTTAAGCGGCACCACATCGCAGACGGTGCCGAGCGCCACCAGATCAAGCCAGTTCAAAAGGTCAGGCGCCTCCAAACCCTCCGCCTCGTACCAGCCGGCGTTCCGCAATTCCCTGTTCACCGCAACAACCAGGAGAAACGTCACCCCCACCGCTGCGAGATGGCCCTGTCCCGACACATCGTCCAACCGGTTCGGGTTCACCACAGCAACAGCAGCAGGGAGTTCCTCATCCGCCTGGTGGTGATCTACAATGATGGCTTCTAAGCCCAACTCCTGGGCATGGCTTAGGGGATCGTGTGAGCGGATCCCGCAATCCACTGTCACAAGCAGCTCGGCGCCGCGCTCCTTTAGTCTGGAGATGGCCTCCCGGTTTGGACCATAGCCTTCCTTCAAGCGGTCTGGGATGTGGATATCGGCCGATCTGCCGACAGAGTTCAAATACTGCAACAGGAGCGTTGAAGATGTGGTGCCATCCACATCGTAGTCGCCAATAACGGCAATCTGCTCCTTGTCTTTTATGGCCTTCGCAATCCGGGCGGCGGCCTTATCCATGTCCTGCAATGAGCTTGGGTCGGGCATGAGAGAGCGCAGGCTTGGCGCCAGAAACTCCTCAGCGCCCTCCGCCAACACATCGCGTCCGGCCAAGACGCGGCCGAGGAGCTCAGGCAGGCCCGTTCTCTGGGATATGGCTTCGGCGTTGCGCGGCGAGAGCTCTCTTGGCATCCAGCTGCGGCCGGATACCGACTGTTCAACCTCTAAGAAGAAGCGTTTCTCAGGCGTGCTCATCACCGGCCTGGATCAGGCAAACTTATCAGCCCTATGCTGCGCCTTAATCCACCTTTGGGTTCCACTGGCTGCCCGCATCACCAGGGTTTCCGTCGTGATGGTGCCATTGTTGAACTTGACCCCCTGCAGCATGGACCCAGACGTGACGCCAGTTGCAGAGAACAGAACATCGCCGGCCACCATCTCATTCATCGTGAACTTGCGCTCAAAATCCTCTACCCCCATCTTGGCCGCACGGGCCTTCTGCTCAGCGCTTGAAGTCACCAGACGGCCTTGCATCTGTCCGCCCGTGCAGCGCAATGCGGCAGCTGCGAGCACACCCTCCGGCGCACCGCCAATCCCCATGTAGATATCGACGCCGGTATCTTCCGGCTTGGTGGTGGCAATGACGCCGGCCACATCACCGTCGGTGATCAGCAGAACGGATGCATCTACACTGCGCACCGCATCGATGATCTTGGCATGCCGTGGCCGGTCAAGAATGCAAGCTGTGATCTCGCTGGTCGCAACGCCTTTGGCATCGGCCAACCGGCGGATGTTCTCTTCAGGCGGCTCATCCAGGTCCAACAGATCGGGCGCGTAGCCACCACCGATGGCAATTTTCTCCATGTAGGTGTCTGGCGCGTGCAGCATGGTGCCGCCTTCGGCCATGGCAATCACGGTCAGCGCGTTCGCCATAGCCTTTGCGGTCAAGGTTGTGCCCTCCAGCGGGTCCAGCGCGATGTCCACCTTGGGGCCTTTTCCGGTGCCCACCTTCTCACCAATGTAGAGCATCGGCGCTTCATCGCGCTCGCCCTCGCCGATCACCACGGTGCCGTCAATATCCAACCCGTTCAGTTCAGTGCGCATAGCATCCACGGCAACCTGATCGGCGGCCTTTTCATCTCCCCGGCCCCTCAGGCGCGCCGACGCCACGGCTGCGACCTCCGTGACCCGTGCCAATTCGATCGCCAGTTCCCGCCCAAGCGTTGATTTTGTTTCAGCCATTTCTACTCCCTGCCCTCGGTCTGCCCCTGCTTACGCTCAAAAGCGTTCTATCCTTATGACACGCGGTTTGCTTGCCAAATGACCGCCATTCTCGATTTCGTCAAGCGCCGTTCTCACGTCGCTCTCCATTGTATCGTGGGTGATAATGATGAACGGTGCGGTTTCGCGTGGCGCACCTCTCTCGGCCGTATCGGATGTATGCTGCATGATGGAGGCCAGGGAAATGTTCTGGTTGGCCATGTGCTGGGCAACCGATGCCACTTCACCCGGACGGTCAAACAGCTCCAAAGCGATGTAATAGCCACCTGCGTGCGCCCGCATTCGGGCGCGCTTGTACGGTTTCAGCATGCTCACCGGAAGTCCGAGCGGCGGCACCACATTGCCGCGTGCAACGTCAATAATATCTGCCATGACCGCCGATGCGGTCGGGCCAGCCCCCGCGCCAGCACCTTCCAGAATCAGTTCGCCCACGCTGTCGCCTTCAAGGCCGACCGCATTGAACACACCTTCCACTTCGGCAATGTTGGAGCCTTTCGGCACGAGGGTCGGGTGGACGCGCTGTTCAATGCCATCCTCTGTTTCCACCGCCACCCCCAGCAGCTTGATCTTAAAGCCAAGATTGTCGGCCGCTTTGATGTCCTGCAAGGCAATGTGCTCGATCCCCTCCACATAAATGGCGGAGAAGTCGATCTCGCGGCCAAATGCCAGGGATGTCAGGATGGCGAGTTTGTGGGCAGCATCAAAACCACCAATATCGAAGGTCGGGTCAGCTTCTGCATACCCCAGCGCTTGGGCCTCGGCCAATACATCGGCAAAATCACGGGCCTCATTTCTCATCTTGGTCATGATGAAATTGCAGGTGCCGTTCATGATGCCGTAAACCCGGCTGATCTGGTTGGCTGTGGCGCTCTCGCGAATGGTTTTGACGATCGGTATGCCGCCGGCCACCGCGGCTTCGAAGTTGAGAGCGACCTTGTTCTCTTCTGCAAGTTTCGCCAATTCATTGCCGTGCATGGCAAGCAGCGCCTTATTGGCCGTCACCACATGCTTGCCTGCCCGCAACGCGGTCTCAACCGAAGACTTGGCCGGTTCACCCTCACCGCCCATGAGTTCCACGAACACATCCACATTCTCAGAAGCTGCCATGGCCTCCGGTGAGGCAGACCAGGTGAT
>JBCDDQ010000135.1:0-12764 GCA_039180225.1 Pseudomonadota bacterium | reverse complement strand
TTCCTCCGTCTCAATATTTGAAGGCGGGGTCAGCGAACTGAACTGTGCTGGCGATCTCGCCACCGTGCGCAGCGAAGCCGCAGCCCCGGTGCAGGTAAAGGCGGTAATCGCTGCGGACGGACAAAACTCCGTGTGCCGAAAGTCGGCCGGGATCGCTGTCACCAAATGGGCCTATCCGCAAACAGCCATCGTCACCAGTTTTTCCCACAGCAAGCCGCATAAGAGTGTCTCCATTGAGTTTCACCGCGGCGCCGGCCCGCTCACCACCGTGCCCTTGCCCGGTCAGCGGTCAAGTCTTGTGTGGATTGAGACCGATGAGGATGCCGAAGGTCTGGCGGGCCTCAGCGATGACGCGTTCGCAAAGCGGCTAACACGCGAGACCGCCGGCGCGCTAGGGATGATTACGGATGTGACCAAGCGCGGCCGCTTCCACATCGCAGGATCCGTTGCGCGCCAGTTTGCCAAGTCCAGGGTTTTTCTGGTGGGAGAAACCGCCCATGTGATCCCGCCCATCGGGGCTCAAGGACTAAACCTTTCACTGCGCGATGCAGCCTTGGCGGTTGAGCTGATCGGCGCCGCCCATGCGACCGGAGAAGATATCGGCGGACGCACTGTCCTGGAGACCTATGACCGGCGCCGGCGGGTGGATGTGTTTCCCCGCCAGGTGGCGATCGATCTGTTGAACCGCACATTGACCAGCTCGTTCCTGCCCTTCCAAGGGGCGCGCAGTCTGGGTCTGGCAGCGCTTCAGACCATCGGTCCGCTGCGCCGGACGGTGATGCAGGAAGGGCTCGCCCCCACCCGGGGCCTGCCAAAAGTGATGGAAATTTAGCACACCGCGCGGCGCATTGGCGGTTCGGGCAAACTTTGACTTGCGCCGGCTTGAGAGAGGCGCCTATATCCCTCGGCCTAAGCCATGTCAGCGGCACTTACAGGTTCTCATGCAGCCCATCATTTCTGTCTCGGCGCTCTCGAAGGTGTATTCGGACGGTTTTCAAGCCCTCAAGAACGTGGACTTGGAGATTGCAAAAGGCGAGATCTTTGCCCTATTGGGCCCGAACGGTGCCGGCAAGACCACGCTGATCTCTATCATATGCGGCATCGTCAATGCCTCTTCGGGCAGCGTCGCAGTGGGCGGGCACGATATTGTCACCGGCTACAGGAAAACTCGCTCGATGATCGGACTGGTGCCCCAGGAACTCACCACCGATACGTTTGAAAAGGTGATCACGACGGTGCGGTTTTCGCGTGGGCTGTTCGGCAAACCGTCTAACCCGGAGCACATTGAAAAAACCCTCAAGTCCCTCTCCTTATGGGAAAAGCGTGATTCAAAGATCATGACCCTGTCTGGCGGTATGAAGCGCCGCCTGCTCATTGCCAAGGCCCTGTCGCATGAACCGGAAGTCTTGTTCCTGGATGAGCCGAGCGCGGGAGTGGATGTGGAACTGCGCCAGGATATGTGGCAGCTGATTCGCGAGTTGCGCGACAAGGGCACCACCATCATCTTGACCACTCACTATATTGAGGAAGCAGAAGAGATCGCCGACCGGGTCGGTGTCATCACAAATGGTGAGTTGATCTTGGTTGAGGAAAAAGACGAGCTTATGCGCAAGCTCGGCAACAAACAGTTGATGCTGGATCTGCACAAGCCGCTGGCGTCCATCCCCAAAGAGTTGGCCCACTATGATCTGGAGCTCGCGACGGATGGCCAAGAGTTGATCTATACCTACGACACCAAAGCTGAGCGCACGGGCATCACCACTTTGCTGAAAGACTTGGGGGCGGCCGGCATCACCTTCCGCGATTTGAAAACCACCCAAAGCTCGCTTGAGGAGATTTTCGTTAATCTGGTGAGGCAAGAGCGATGAACTACCGGGGTGTTCTGGCCATCTACAAATTTGAAATGGCGCGCACCGGGCGCTCATTGTTTCAAAGTGTGTTCTCGCCGGTAATTTCCACGTGCCTGTATTTTGTGGTGTTCGGATCAGCCATCGGCTCGCGCATTGCTGAGGTGGACGGGGTGAGCTACGGCACCTTCATCGTGCCTGGGCTCATCATGCTCTCGCTCCTCACCCAGAGTGTCTCCAACGCATCGTTCGGCATCTACTTTCCAAGGTTCGTGGGGACCATATTCGAGCTGTTATCTGCCCCGGTCTCAGCCTTTGAGATTGTCTTGGGGTATGTGGGTGCGGCCGCAACGAAGTCAATTGTCCTCGGCCTCATCATCCTGTTCACCGCGCACCTCATTGTAGACATTCAGATTGCCCATCCTTTCTGGATGATGGCCTTTCTGGTGCTCACCAGCATCACGTTCTCTCTCTTGGGCTTTATTATAGGCGTCTGGGCGGACGGCTTTGAGAAGCTGCAGGTCATTCCGCTCCTGGTTATCACGCCTCTGGCGTTTCTGGGCGGAAGCTTCTACTCCATCGATATGCTGCCGCCCTTCTGGCAGAAGGTATCCCTCTTCAACCCAGTGGTCTATCTGGTGAGCGGCTTCCGCTGGAGCTTTTTTGAGCTGTCGGATGTGGCTGTGGGCTGGAGCCTTTTGATGATCGCCGGCTTCCTGACGCTTTGTATGGGGTTGGTGTGGTGGATCTTCCGCACCGGTTATCAGATCAAGAGCTGACGTCCGAATTGGGTTTGGGCTGATCGGTCAACAAACGCCGTCGGCGCAGCTCTGAGGGCGGTGCCGGGTCGGGGATGCGGCGCACGGGCTGAGGCTGCGCTGCGATCACTTCTTCCGGCTCGGCATGCAACTCCTGAGCTGCGCTCCGCCCAGCGGAGATCAGGACAACCAAAGCCCCCGCACAGAAGCCAGCGGCCAGGCCGACAAAGGCGGTGGCGAACACCAAAGCAACCGTTTCTATGGCGAGGGCGAGCACCGGGCCTAGTCCCTCTTCCCGCGCGTGCTGGACCGCATTCTCAAAGCGCAGAACCAGCCCGCTGCAAAGCTGACCACCAAAACCACCAAAAGTGCCGGCGCGATCTCGGTCGCATAAGGCCCTATGTTATGGAAGAGATTTTCCGTGAGCTCTGCCATAAGGTTGCCTCAGCGCTTCACATAGAGCTCAACGCGTTCATTCTTCGCCCGCCCCGCAGCCGTATTGTTGCTGGCAATCGGGCGCACCTCCCCATACCCCACGCTGGACAGCCTGGAACGGCTTATGCCGCGCCGCACGAAGTGGTTTGCAATCCAGTAAGCGCGCTGGTGGGTCAAGATGCGGTTCTCAACGAAGTCGCCCAGCGCGTGCGTGTGGGCGGCGATTTCGATGCGCGCCGCCGGGCAGCGCGCAGCAATGCCGGCAAGCTTATCCAGCACATGTGTGCTCTGCGGCTCAGGCTTGGTCGCGCCGGCCGCAAAGCCCACCGGCGTACGCGCCAGCACTTGGCGGAATGCCTGCTGGCACATGATGGACGTCAACGGCCGAGGGGCTTCCTCAAGGCCGTGAGCATGATCGCGCTCTGGTACGAACTTGATCACCAGTTCATCGGTGGTTGCATCTTTTGAGACGTTCCCTGCCCGGTCGCGGGTGCGGACCACCACATCATACACCCCCTCACCCGGCAATACCGACGGGTTGAAACGCCAGCGCCCTTCACCTGCAGACACCAGGCCGCTCCCCTCACCGAGCTTGTGTGTTTGACCGTCCACGGTGAGCTCCAAAGCCACCGCATCGCCTTCCGGCCAGCTGCCGGTCAGCGTAAAGGCCCTTGAGCTCTGAAACCGGTTGACCGTGGGCAGCGCGGGTGGCTTTCGGTCCACCATCAACTCGCCGCTGGTGAGATCGGCCTGCGCATTGCCAACCTGATCAAACGCCGTTGCCACCACCTCGTTCACCCCCTCTTTGACCGGCGCGCTCACATTCAGGGTCCATCGGCCTGAAGGGCTGGAGGTGAGTTCAGGGTCTTTGCCCAGCGTATAGCGGTGACCGGCCACCTCCACCCGCAGACTTGCGGCCTTGGCAACAGGCCAGCGGCCGGAGATCTGCGGGGTTAGTGAGCGGCCGAAATAGGCGGCAACTTCGGGGGGTGGAGGGGGTTTTGTGTCAATGGTCAGCTCACCGGAACTGGCGTCACTGGCGCTTACCTGCGCGCGCCAGGCCGTCACTTCCACATCATAGACCCCATCCGCCAGATCGTGGCCCGGGGTCAGACGCCACACGTTGCCGCGCACCTCCAAGCTCTCATCCTCTCCCAGCAAGAACAAGACGCCGTCCAATTCCACAGACATGGTTTCAGCCGCTTCCGGCGACCACGTTCCACTCACCACGGGGCGGCGCGATCGGGTGGCCAGTGGCGCCACGGTTGGCGGGGTCAGTTCGCCCCAATCTCTCAAACGGGCCAGGGAGGTCAGTTTGCCGACGCCATCGGCGCTTTTGATCAGAGCTTGAGCGCTGCGGAGGGCCTCACCATCAGGGGCTTCGCCGAACAAAACCACGTCCCGCCCGCGCACATGAAACCGCACCCAATCGGTTGGCGTTTTGGATGTATTGAAGGAGTTTTCTATCTCTGCGCGCAACTGGGCCTGCCAAACGCCGGAGTGGACGTAGCCTATCCAAATCCCGCCGCTCGCCATCAGTGTAATGGCGCCGAGGCAAAGCATGAGCCTAACCAATGTCATGGTGCGGTTTGTCTTGAACGCTGACTCTACAAAGATCTGTCATGACCGAACTGATCGCCCAGTTGCCCCATCAAGCAGCAGGCGCGCAGCCCCCGATGCGGTACGCCGTGAACTCTACAGATAAATTCAAATCACCTCAATCAGCGTGCATCGGCAGAATCGGATTGATTCGAGTTCCGAAAACACGCCAACCTCCAGGCGGAGAGAATCGTTAACTCCGGGCGCCCATTTGAAAACGGTTTTCGCGCTTTTGTTAACACTTCCCGGCCGGATACTCCTGAGCGGTTGGACCCCAGTGTGGGAAGAGGTTTGGACGTGCCCGACCCCATCCCACACTCAAGGCATGCGCAAACGGGACCCGGCTCCGGCTTAGCCACTACCGCTTCACATCCCATGTTGTTCAATATTTTCTCTACAAAACAACAAATTAGAGATACACGCCTGACAGAGCCCTCGTTTCCCCCATCTTGTGTCCCCCGGTGCCCCCTTCATCTCCGGCCGAGATTCGCGGATCAAATGTCGCATTTTGGCACCAGAGCCGGCAAATCTCAGAACTGCCCCTGCGTAAGGTGGAAAAAGCCTTGAAAATCAGTATATTCAGACCTCTGAGATGGGTTATCCAGAGTTGCACCTGGAAAATTGTGTCTTTTTGGACACATCTGGCGAAATTGTAGCGAAAACCTGATCTCTGTTATTGATTTTGCAAGCCTGACTTGGGAGAAATGCGGTGTACGAAATGACTCGTGCATTTCCAGTCCATCCGTAACCGGTTGCTCGTGGGGCGGGGGACAGGACTTAAAAACTCTGAGATTGTGGGAGAAACCATAATGACACATAGCAAGTGGCTTCGGCGTGCTCTGCTCAGTGGTGTAGCGCTTGGCGTTGCAACTACTGGCGCGCAGGCTGACGAACTTACTGCGCTGAAAGCGCAGCTTGAGGCCCTGCAGAGCCGTGTGAACCAGCTCGAATCTGCTCCGGCCCCCGCTGCTCTTCCGGATGGCGCAAGCCTTCTCACGTTCAAGCGTGGCCAAGGCTCTTTGAGCGACTGGAACACGGACCGTAAGGCTGAGGGTATCATTCCTCAGGACGGCGGTTTCACCATCGCAATCACGCCGACTGCTGACGTTCCGGCTCCTGTCACTGAAGTGACGGTTTCTGGTTACGTTAAAGGCGACGTGATCTACGACTTCGACCAAGACAGCCTTGGTGATACTTTTGGTTCCGGTAGCGGCATCAACAACGCACGTCAGAGCGTTTCCGGTGTTCAGCTGCACGCAACCCAGTCACGTTTCCGCATCCGGTCTCGTACGGACACGGCTATCGGCCAAATCCGCACCCTGATCGAGATGGACCTTCGTGGTCGTCGTGCTGGTGGTAACCAGTCTGTTGGCTTCCAAAGCACAGGTGGTTTGATCAGCACATTTGTGACGGGTGGTACGCCTAGCGATGACCCGGCACCTCGCCTGCGTCATGCTTGGGGTGAATGGGACATGACCCCGAACTGGACTCTCGGCGTTGGCCGCTTCTGGCGGATCAGCTGCGACGTGTTCACATCGGTTGGTACTGTTGACTTTGGTGGTTCGGCTGGTGGTTGCTCCTCCACTCGTGCTGCTCAGGTCCGTTTCACCTATACCAGCGGCCCGGTTTCGTTCCGCTTTGGTATCGTTGAGCCGCTTCAGGATCGCGACCGTAACCTCGGTGGTAACGTTGCTGCTGCAACCACGATGGGTGTTCGCCCGAACGCACGGAATTCTCCGGACTTCCCGAACTTCGCGGCAGCCTTGCTCTATGATGCACCTGGTGGTCACCAGTTGTTCGTAGGTGCGGAAATCGAGCACGCTGATGTTGACTCCAGCAACACCAACAACTTCTTCAACGACGATGCCGTCGGCTGGGAAGTTCAAGGTGGTGTGAACATCAACCTTGCTGACATCGCGACCTTCACCGGTCACATTCAGTACGGTGATGGTATCGTCAACGCACTTGGTGCTGGTAGCTCAGGCTTCACGGTTGTTCCGGCCAACACTGCTGGTGCAAGCATTCAAACCAACGCCGTGTTCGGTGCTTATGCCGGTCTGTCCTTCAACGTGACTGACACCACTCAGTTCAACGTTCAGTACGGCCACGTGAGTGACGAGTGCCAGACCTGTGCTGGTTACACGAGCACCAACACAATCCACGCAAACATCTTGTGGCGTCCGGTACGTCAGATGCGCCTGGGTTGGGAAGTCATCTACGGCTTCAAGCGGAACACCTTTGCTACGAGCCAGGGCGCCCAGCGTCGTCGTAATGAAGATGCCCTCCGCGGCCAATTCGGCGCATGGTTCTTCTTCTAAGAACCCGCTGAAAAGACAAGACAAGAGAGCCGGCCTGCATTTGCGGGCCGGCTTTTTTTTGGTAGTGTGTTGACCTGCAAGCTTCGCGAACTGTGGACAGGCGAGTGATTGACCTGGTGACTTGTTTACTGTTTCCAGAGATGAGCAAAACTCAAGAGCAAAGAACGCGATGTCAAACGTAATTGATCAAGCACGAGCCCTGGCCGACGCGGGAGAGGTGAACGCTGCACGCTCAATCTACAAGCAGATCTTGCAAACAGAGAGCGGCAACCCAGACCTGTTGGAGGAGGTGGGATTCTTTGAAGCCCAAGCTGGGTGCTTCCCCGAAGCCATTGGCTTGATGAAGCTTGCTTTGAAAATTCGCCCGAACGATCCAATCAGCCATCTCAATATTGCCGAAACCTATCGATTGTTCGGGGCAAATGATGAAGCCAAGCATCACTACAACAAGGTGATTGAGACCAGCCCGGGCGAGCCGGACGCTTATTTCGGTTTGGCGAATTTAGAGATTTCGACTGAGAACTGGTCATCTGCCTCCGCTAACCTGGAGCTCGCGCTCAAGCACAACCCAAATGACATTGAAGGATTGCATCTGCATGCCTCCGTCCTCAGAAATCTGGCTGAGTGGAAAAAAGCTGAAGAATGCTACTTGACCGCACTGAGACTCAGCCCAAACTCGTTTGAAATCACCTTCGACCTAGCCAAGTTTTACTTCGAAGCCAACCGTTTGGATCAAGCAATAGAGTATTTCTATAAAGCGGAAGAACTTTCCCCACTACCTGATGAGGATATGCTGAATTTTGCGCATGCCCTCACAGTGACGGGCCGCGCCAAAGAAGCCGTTCCGATCGCACACAAACTCCTATTGAGTTCCAAGCTAACGGCGACAGCCATCACCCGCCGTGGCACAACCTTCTCAACTTTGGGGATGTTTGATGAGGCCGAAAGTGACTTCCGTAAAGCACTAAAGATCAGCCCTAAGGCATACTCGCCCTATGAGCAGCTCGGCACCGTGCACCGCCTGACGGACAAAGATCTGCAGCATCTGGAACACTTGGTCACGTTGCCCGACCTAACGGAGGACGCCCAGATAGGGTTTAATTTTGCGCTCTACAATGGTTACAAAGACCGCAAAGAATATGCCAAATCATTTGAGCATCTGAAACGCGCCTGCGACCTTCATCTTGCTGCAAACCCCATTGAAGCTGCAGATATAGTGGACACCACCACGACGGTAATTCAAACCTTCGACAAAGAATTCTTCAAGGACCGCGCCTCGTTCGGCCACAAGAAGCCCGGAGCAGTGTTTGTGGTCGGCATGCCGAGGTCGGGAACCACTCTCACAGAACGTGTGTTGAGCTCACATCCAAACGCGATCGGACGCGGCGAACGCTTTGCTGTGCCCAACATCATCGATGATATCGAAGGTTACCCTGAGACCCTCGCGGAGATCTCCGCTGCCGCCGCTTCGGAAAGCGGACGGCGCCTGCTGAACGACATGCTCTCAACGGCTGATCAAGAGACTTTTGCTGTCGACAAATTGCCTGGCAATTTCAGAAATCTGTCCGTGATTTCACTCTTTCTGCCAAATGCCAAGATCATTTGGTGCAAGCGCAATCCAATTGATAACTGCTTGTCCTGCTATGAGCAGCATTTTTCGACCGGATGGTCATTTACGTACAGCTTAGAAGGTCTAGGTGTTGCTTACCGGCAACATGAGAGGTTAATGCACCATTGGATGGAGGTTTGCCCTATTCCGATCCACACGGTCCAATATGAAGAATTGGTCAGCGAACCGGAGAAAACGGCACGATCCATGCTAGAGTATGTGGGACTGGATTGGGATCCGGTTTGTCTCAATCCGGAGCAAGTGGAGAGCAACATCGCTACCGCGAGCATGTGGCAAGCACGTCAACCCATCAACACAGGCTCCGTGGAGAAATGGCGCCGTTATGAAGAACAATTGCAACCGCTGATCAGGGCACTAGAAGAAAATTGAAAAAACTAGGGATCATATCAGGCGTCGCTCTCTTGTTGGCGGGCTGCGTTACGCCCAGCGGTGAGCCGCGTGTTATTCAGGTGTCGCCGGCGTCCACGGGAGGCCAGGCCTTGTCGTCTTCGATTGGTGGGCTTTTGCAACAGACCCGGCAATCCTACGTCACTCTCGTGATTTCCAAGTCCTCGAATCGCCGGCGTAACCAACTGAATGAATTGGAAGAATCAGTTACATCCGGATCCGGCTTCGTGATCGACCCGGACGGCCATGTCCTGACCGCCGCCCACGTCGCGGTCCAGCCTGGCTGGCTGGTGGAGGCGCGCGGGCCTGACGGAAAGAACTATGTCGGCCGGGTTGTGGCCGTTCAGAAGTCCTCCGACAGCGCGCTTGTGAAGCTGCGCGACATTGGCGGCAATGCACAACCGGTTCAGCCGGTGGCACAACCTTGCCTGCGCCGGGGTGAGCCGGTGTTCTCTCTCGGAAAGCCGCGGCGCACAAACGATGTGGCTCGCCTTGGAGAAGTGGCATCGATGAGTTTTGGGCGCCCGGTCACCTATAAGGGCTTTGGCTATTCCGATGCCATGGTTCTAAAGCTGGAAACCCGCAAAGGCGAATCCGGTGGGCCGGTGTTCAACAGTTCAGGCCGCCTGGCCGGCATGGTGGTCAGCACCCTGTCGGACGGCACAGGCCGGCACCTGAACCTCGCCCATGCGGTCACGGCCCCTATGTTGGCGCAATTTGTCTGCACCCACACCACGTGTTCAGCAGGCTGGCGGGCCATCATGAAGGTCAACACCTCCGCCTGCCCCGCCGGCTAAACCTCACACGTTAAGGCATCAGCACAGTGGATCCGGTGGTCTTGCGGGATTCCAGATCTTCATGCGCCTGCCGCACGTCCGCAAGTGCATAGGTCTGGTTGACTGGGATCTTCACCTTTCCGCTGGCCACCATCTCCACCAAATCGGCCGCATTGGCCGCAAGGTCTTCATCGCTGGCCGTATAGGTCATTAAGGTTGGACGCGTTACGTAGAGAGAACCTTTCCCAGAAAGTGCGCCGAGATCGAAATTGGTCACCGGGCCGGATGCGTTGCCGAAAGAGGCCAGAAGTCCCCGCGGCCTGAGCGCGTTAAGGGAGGCCTCAACGGTGGCCGCGCCGACGCCGTCATAAACCACAGGCACCCCTGCCCCATCGGTGATCTCGCGCACCCGTTCAGCCACATCTTCTGTGGTGTACATGATGATGTGATCACAACCATTGGCTTTGGCGAGCTCGGCCTTTTCTTCGGAACTGGTGGTGCCGATCACTGTGGCACCCAGAGCCTTGGCCCATTGGCACGCGATGAGCCCCACGCCGCCGGCGGCCGCATGCCACAAGATTGTGTCGCCAGGCTGAACCTCATAAGTCTCGCGCAATAGATAGCGCACGGTCATGCCCTTCAGCATCATGGCCGCACCGGTCTCGTCGCTGATCGTGTCCGGCAACTTGGTCACCCGGGTCGCCGGCACATTACGCGCCTCGGCATAAGCCCCAAGAGGCCCAGTGCCATAGGCCACCCGATCTCCCACAGCGAGGCCCTCAACGCCCGCTCCGCACTCTTCCACCACGCCGGCCGCTTCGAGGCCGATGCCGCTGGGCAGAGGTACCGGATAGAGCCCGGATCTGTGATAGGTGTCGATATAGTTGAGGCCAATGGCCGTGTGGCGCACCCGGATCTCGCCTGCACCCGGTGCGGCCAAATCAACATCGATGAGCTCCATAACCTCGGGCCCGCCGGGCTGTTGCATTTGAATGGCTTTCATTTGCCGCTTCTCCTTGTTTGTGTCGTCTCGACGCTTGCCCCACTATAACGGCAAGCGGCGCCCGCGCCAGCCGAACGCGCGCATTTCTCGCTTTACCCAATACAAATCTGTGCTAAGCGATCGAGGAAAGATCTAAGGCTTACCCCCCATGTACAAAGACACTCTTCTCTTCATCAACGGCGTTTGGCGCGAAGGCAAAGGCGGCATATCTGAGGATGTTCTGAACCCGGCCAATGGCCAGGTTTTGGGCACTGTGGCCCATGCCGGCCCAAGCGACTTGGCCGACGCCCTGGCCTCAGCCCAAGCCGGATTTCAGATCTGGCGCAAAACGCCCGGCACAGAGCGGGCCGCCATCTTGCACAAGACCGCCGCCCTGATTGCAGAGCGAAGCGATGAGATTGCCGCGATTATGACCCTTGAGCAAGGCAAGCCGCTCGCCGAAGCCAAGGGTGAGATGGAGCGCGTGGTGGAGACCTTCAGCTACAACGCCGCCGCCATCGCGCAGATCTCAGAGCAAAACTACGACCCACCGGGCGGCGCCTTCCGGCAGGCCGTGCGCCCGGAACCGTTGGGCGTCACAGTGGGACTTACCGCTTGGAACTTTCCGGCAATTCTGCCGGCCCGCAAGCTGGGCCCTGCGCTGGCGGCGGGGTGTTCCATGATCCTTAAAGCTTCCGAAGAGACCCCGCGCACGGCCGCAGAACTGGTGAAAGCGCTCCACGATGCAGGACTTCCGGCGGGCGTTGTTAATCTGGTGTTCGGCGTGCCGTCGGATGTTTCCTCAACCCTGCTGGCCGCTGATCCTGTGCGGAAGGTGAGCTTTACCGGCTCTGTGCCTGTGGGCAAGCTCTTGGCCGGCCTTGCCGCGCCGGGGCTTAAACGCCTGACCCTGGAACTGGGCGGCCATGCTCCGGCGATCGTCTGCGAGGATGCAGACATCAATGCCGCAACAGCTGCCCTCACCGGATTCAAGTTCCGCAACGCCGGCCAGGTCTGCATTGCACCCAGCCGGTTTTATGTGCATGAGCGCCATTACGACACGTTTGTCGATGCGTTCGTTGCTGCGGCCACCGACCAGACCATAGGCGATGGCATGGACCCTGCCACGACCTTCGGCCCCATGGCCAATGAGCGGCGCGTGGAAGTCATGGAACAGCTCACCGAAGATGCCCGCGCAAAAGGCGCTGCAGTGCTCACCGGAGGCAAACGCCATGGCAACCAGGGCTACTTTTGGGAGCCCACGGTGCTCACCGACGTGCCGGACGACGCCCGAGTGATGACCGAGGAACCGTTCGGTCCCATCGCCCCTATCGCGCGCTTTTCAAACCTTGAAGACGTGATCCCCAAAGCCAACGGCCTGCCTTTCGGTCTGGCGGCCTATGCTTTTGCGGGCTCTTCAGAGACCGTGTCTTACCTCGCCGATCAATTGGAGGCCGGCGGAGTGGCCATCAACGCGGTGACGCCTATGCGCGCAGACACACCCTTTGGCGGCATGAAAGACAGCGGCATCGGGTATGAGGGAGGCATGGAAGCCATTGAGAGCTACATGCACAAGAAGCTGGTGAGCACGGGCCTCTGACATGATCCCACAATTTTCAAGCGATACAGCGCTCCTGCTGATCGATGTGCAGCAGGGCGTGAATGTGTTGTCCCACTGGGGCGGGCCAACGGGCCGGCGCAACAATCCGGACGCAGAGCCGAACATGGAACAGCTGCTTGAGGCCTGGCGCCAGAGCCGCTTGCCCGTTGCCTACACACAGCATGATTCCCGCGAGGCGGCTTCCCCCTTAAAGCTCTCCGAAGCCGGAGGCTCGTGGCTTGAGGGGCTTGCGCCGGCGCCCAAAGAGCTGGTGGTGTGCAAGGATGTGAACAGCGGGTTCATCGGCACCAACCTGGAGATCGAACTCAGACGCCTGGGTGTCAAAAGGCTGGTGGTCACCGGCTTCTTTACCAATATGTGTGTGGAAACAACGGTGCGTATGGCTGGCAATATGGGCTTCGACACGTACCT
>JBCDDQ010000134.1:0-13070 GCA_039180225.1 Pseudomonadota bacterium | reverse complement strand
CTCAAAGGCCGTTATCGGGGCCAGAAACAGCATTGGTTCGTGATGCGCTTTGAGGGCAATGATGATGACATCAACATTGCACCGGACGACCACAAGCCGGAGTTCAGCACCTGGAGATGGGAAGCGCTGGAAGCGCTGCCGGATTTGGTTGTGCCGTTCAAGCACGCGCTTTACACCGAATTGGTCAAGCAGTTTCAGGACCTTGCAAAACCGGCCTGAGCAACCCCGGCTTGCAGGACTTCAAGGGACCCCATATGCTTGAAGCATAGATGCAACCAGGGGGCAGGATGAACACACGATCCGTTCTGATGGCAAGTTGGTCAAGCGGCGTGACGCTGAATGTGCTCATGTTGTTGCTCGCGTCAGCTCTGGTGTTCTCCGGTGGGGCGCCTGCATTTTCCAAGATCATTGGAAAAGACGACCGCATAAGCGCCATTCCTTTCCCGTTCTCCAGAATCAAGCCGAGCCTTGGCATCTTGAGTGTCCAAGGCGCCGGCGGCTGCACCGCTTTCTGCGTCGCTCCAGACATTATCGCCACAAGCGCCCATTGTCTGCTGAAAGACAATGGCTCCTGGCGCAAGAAGAACATGCGCTTGATATTCAGCCAGTACTTGAGCGGCAAAAAATCCAGAACCTACATGCGCACAAGTAACCCGCACTCCATCAGATTGAGAGTGGTTCTTGGTACCAGAGTTCAAGCTTTGCGCACCCGTACGTGGGTGCCCACCCGGCGGGAAGACTGGGCTTTGGTGCGGTTCGACAAACGTCTGTGCAAGCAGGTGGTCCCCATCAGAGCGCTCAAGAATTTGCCTAAGGCAACCAAGTCCACCGAGATTGGCATGCCCTCAAAACTCTACCTGAGTGAGCAGGCGGCCAATTCGGACACAATTTCAATTCTGTTCTCCACAAAGTGCACATTTACCCGCAGCGTGCCGGGCATGCCATCGCGCTATCAAAGAGAGTTCCGGCGCCGCGTGGGCAACAAACTTAACGGTCTGCATACCTGTGACTCGCAGAATGGCCAATCGGGCAGCCCCATTCTGAGGCGCCTGGAAGATGGCTCCGTTGAAGCGGTGGCGATCCATTCCGGCCATGCCACCTGGTGCGTGAACCGCAAGAAGCGCAAGACCTGTTACCCATTTTCACTATCCGCCCAACTCACGACCATGACCCGGGCACTTGAGCGGCTCAGGACCGAAACCGTGGTAGACGAGAAGTCTCTCAAAGTTATCCAGCGGGCGCTTGCCAAGCGAAGGCTCTATAAGGGCAAAATTGACGGCGTGTTCGGTCCGGCCACTCGCCGCGCGATCCACAAGTATGAGCGGTCCGCAAAACTCGCCTTCCTTGGGCTTCCCACAAAGCAGCTGATGACAAAGATGAGGTTGAAATCACCTCCTCCGCCCCCCAAGCCCGAGGATTTGCTCAGTGCTGCTGACTGGTCCGCCGGTCTCATCCGCACCAGCGCGGACGGCTCCATCATTGGCGATGACAACCGAACACAAAAAGTGCGCATTGCGGCTGCCGATGCCGTAGGGGGCGTGGGCACCCTGGCCTACTCCAGTTCGTTCTGCAGCGGGTTCTGTGTGGCCGACAATGTTGTTGCGACAGACGCCGCGTGCCTGGTGAACGATAAGGGCAAGTGGCGAAACAGCTGGAACAACTTCCGCTTTCTGCTCAATTCCGGCGGGCGCCCTGCGTGGAGCCGGGTACTGGGGAATGATGGCCTTACGCGTTCACGTAACATCGCCCTTGGCCGTCTCAATGCCCGAACGCCCGCGACCGGTTTCCGTCTTGGAGTGCGGGACTGGGCGCTGTTCCGCGTTGCGCGTGATGTGTGCAAGAAAACCCTTCAGCTTGCCGATAAGCAATCAGGCGAGCCGGGTCCGGTGGTGATGCTTTCAGCACATGCTAAGGAGGCTGTGACCCCAACGCTCCCCAGCGCCCTTTTTTCAGACGCATGCGCTCTGGTCAGCTCTATTCCACAGCTTCAATCCCCGGCCCGGCAAAAGGTTGAGCGGTTGGCGAAGGACAGTGGCCGGATTTTACACACGTGCGATTCAACCGCTGACCAATCCGGTAGCCCGATCCTTCAGATCCGTCCCAACGGCACGCTTGTGGTTCATGGCATCAATTCCGGCAAGGTCACCTGGGAGCACTCACCGAAGACCGGTCAGCGGGTCCAGTTCTCTGCGAATGCCGCCGTTCCGTCCCAGGCCGTGGCAGCCTCGCTGCGGCGGTTTCAGGAAGAGGACGTGCTGAGCTACACCAAATATGTACAGCAGCTGCAGAAGGCCCTTCAGGGGCGCAAACTTCATACGGGCCGCACGGACGGAATTTTCGATCTTGAGACCCGCCGGGCCATACTGCAGCTTGAGGACGAGCGGAAGCTGCCCCTGCTTGGCTTGCCGACCAGGCGCATTCTGGAGCTATTGACCCAAAACTGATGCGGGAACGACCCATCAAGTGATCGACGGGCGATGTCCTGGCGCCGGTTTTTGTCGTCAAATTGTCGAGCTGCCGTTAGAGTTGCGCGCATGACGACCAAGTCTGAGATCGCGCTTGATGTGAGTGGTGTGAGCCATGCCTATGGCGCGCGCCAGGCTCTCGATGGGGTAAGCGTGTCGATCGGAACAGGCGCGTTTTGCGGCTTGCTTGGACTAAACGGAGCCGGCAAGACCACCTTGTTCTCACTCATCACGCGGCTTTTCGACAACACCAGCGGGCACGTGCGCGTGATGGGACATGACGTGCGCCGCGCGCCCAAACTTGCCCTGCAGAACCTTGGTGTCGTCTTCCAGAACCGTACGTTGGATCCGGACCTCTCGGTGATGCAGAACATGACCTACCACGCGGCCCTGCACGGCATCGCCCGGCGCGAGGCACGCGCCCGGGCAGCCGCAGAGCTGGAGCGCGCAGGGCTGGGCGATCGGTTGGACGACAAAGTGCGCGCCCTCTCCGGCGGTCAGATGCGCCGGCTGGAGATCGCCCGCGCCTTGTTGCACCAACCCAAGCTGCTCCTGCTCGATGAACCCACTGTGGGCCTTGATGTGGGTGCCAGACGGGACATCATGGCCCACGTGCGTACCCTGGTGGGCGATGGTGGCTTGAGCGTGCTCTGGGCCACGCACTTGATCGAAGAGATCGAAACGGACGATGTCGTGGTGGTGCTCCATCGGGGCAAAGTGATCGAAACCGGCAGCTCAGCTGAGATTGCAGCCCGGCAGAAGGCCGATACGCTCAAGGACGCCTTCAACGCTCTCACCGGCCTTGCCAAGGATAGGGCGGCGTGACGGGCACCGTGGGGCACTATGGGGTGTCAGGCTATCTGCGCTGCATGACGGGCATCGTCTGGCGTGAGGGTCTGCGCTTCCTGCAGCAGCGCGGGCGCTTCATCGCTGCACTTGTGCGCCCGCTGGTGTGGCTCTTCATCTTTGCGGCCGGGTTCCGATCTGTGCTGGGCGCGTCGATTATCGAGCCTTATGACACCTATGTGCCTTATGAGGTCTACATCGCACCCGGCCTGGTGGCCATGATCCAACTCTTCAACGGCATGCAGTCTTCACTGTCTATGGTTTACGACCGGGAGATGGGCACCATGCGCACGCTCCTGATGAGCCCCTTTCCGCGCGGGTTCTTGCTGAGCAGCAAACTGCTGGCCGGAACAATTGTTTCTGTTGCGCAAGTTTATGTATTCCTTGCCATCGCCCGGTTCTGGGAGGTGGACCCACCGCTGGGCGGTTATCTGGCCGTTTTCCCCGCATTGGTTCTTTCAGGCCTGATGCTGGGCGCGCTCGGCCTTTTGCTGTCTTCGGTGATCCACCAATTGGAGAACTTTGCCGGGATCATGAACTTCGTCATCTTCCCCATGTTCTTCATGTCATCGGCGCTTTATCCGCTTTGGCGTATGAAGGAGGCGAGCCCCCTGCTCTATCAGCTTTGCTCTTTGAACCCCTTCACCTATGCAGTGGAGCTCATCCGCCATGCGCTATACATGCAGTTCAACCTGCAAGCGGCCGTGATCGCCGCCGGGTGTACGTTCGCATTCATGGCCCTGGCCGTCTTCGCGTACAATCCGTCCAAGGGTCTGATTGCGCGCCGCGGTGGTCCTGGAGGATAGTGGAGGTCTCCGGCTCATCACCGATTGCTGATGCAATGTTATTGGCCTTCACGCGCCGCCCGGTCAAAATGCACCGTGAACGAACTTATCCGAAAGGCCCTGCACATGGCTCCGGCACTTGGTACCCTCTCCCGCGTCTTCCTGTTTGCGTCCCTCTTTGCACTTTTGGTGTTGCCGTTTGAGTCGGCCCGCGCGGAGGAGACGAAACAACTCCCAGAACACATCATCAAGAATTTCGGCAAGCCGCCAGCCATTCCGGACGGACCTCTCTCCAAGGATCTCGCGAATGCCGTGAAAATGGCGTTCATTGACAGCACGACCAACTCAACGTGGGGCCGCGATCAGACCATTGCGCTCGGCGAGGTGTCCGACTCAAAAGACCCCCGATTGGTGTGGATCATCGGCGATATGATGCGCTTCATCTCCAGTCACGAGTTGAACGCCGCGCTCACCAACGCTGCGGTGAAGCTGCTGGGCATTGAGTTTCCCCGGGTTAATCAGTGGGGCACCGTCACCGACCATCTGATTGCTTGGGACATCCCTGCCCCACCGGATTATTTGAAGGTGAAGCGTGCCATTTTCACCAGCTTTGTGCCCGGTTGGGAGAAGATTTTCGTAGATGGCGATATTGATTGGCGGCACGTGTCCTGGGGCGGCGTGCCGATCGATGATCGCAAGTACGACACCACCGACGCGTTGTGCAATTGCATCCCCGCGGCGGACAATCCAAAGGTCAGCACCGCTGCTGAGGCGACCTGGCTGAAAGACGAAGACATTGTCTTCGGCATTGAGGTGAACGGTGAATATCGCGCCTATCCGCGCCAGATTATGGAAGTGCGCGAGATGGTGAACGATACGCTTGGCGGACGGGATCTGGGTATTCCCTACTGCACCTTGTGCGGTGCAGCTCAAGCCTATTTCACCGACCGGATGCCCGAAGGCGTTGACCGGCCGGTGCTCCGCACCTCCGGTCTTTTGATCCGTTCAAACAAGGTCATGTACGATGTGAAGACCTTCTCGGTGTTTGACACGTTCCTCGGCAAAGCCGTGACCGGGCCCTTGGCGGAGAAGGAAATCCAGCTGAAGCAAGCCAGCGTTGTCACAACCGACTGGGGCACCTGGAAGAAGGCTCATCCTGAAACCACCGTGCTGGTCGAGGCTCTGGCGTTGGGGAGGAACTTTGATTTCCGCAACGGGCGCGATGCCAACGGCCCGATCTTCCCCATCGGCGATCTGGACCCACGCTTGTCGGTGCATGAAGACGTAATCGGCGTGATCACCGCATCGGGCAAACCAGTAGCCTTCCAGCGCTCCAAAGCGTTTGCAGCACTGAATAAGGGTGAGAAGATCACCTTTGAAAACGTGCACCTGAAGCTCGACGCTGGAGGCATCAAAGCGGTGGATGCGAGCGGGGCTGATCTGGGGAGCCACCAGGCGTTCTGGTTTGCCTGGTCTCAGTTTCATCCCAAAACGGCGCTTTGGCCGGGGCAAAGTTGAGCGCGCGCCCTCTGATTTGCGAACGGCAAACCGGGCGTCGGCCCGGTTCGTCAGCTCACGGTGAACTGCCCCATCATGCCGTGGTCTTCGTGTTCGAGAATATGGCAGTGGTACATGTACGGATAGGCCTTGCTTGCCAAATGATCAAACCGGACGACGATTTCCGACCAGTCGTCATCGTCTAGGACCACCATATCCTTCCAGCCCTGCTGGTCCGGCGTTGCCGGAGCGCCCTCCATGTGCTCGATCAAGAATGAGCAGCCATGCACATGAAACGGGTGCGCCCCTTGATCAGCGCGGATGCGCCAGCGCTCCCACTCCCCGCGTTTGACCTCCGCGTTGATGACACTCATATCCATCACTGCGCCGTTGATGGTCATGCCCATCGCGCCGTGCCCGGCATGCCCGGCATGGCCGCCGCCTTCTCCCCCATCCATCTCCAGCATGAAGTCGCGCGTGCGGACGATTTCCGACGGCTTAGGGCGAACGATCTCAGCCATTTTCCCCGGTAGAGGCGAAGTGTGCGCCGGCAGGGTTTTGTTGGGCATAAGTGTTAATGTGGGCTGTGGTGCAGGCCTGTCCGCGCTGAGGAACTGATCCAGCAGGGTGCTGAGCACACCCTCCTCCTCATCGTCAAATTGATCCTCAAACAAAGTCAGAAGGCCGGCAGGCGCACCATCAGCCAAGTCCACAACAATCTCGCAGCGCTCGCCCGGCGCCATCTCCATAGCCGTCATCTCTACCGGCGCGCTCAACAATCCTCCATCGCAGGCGATTTTGTGAAACGTCCGCTTGTCAGAAAAGGTCACAATGTAAAACCGAGCGTTCGCTCCGTTGAGCAGCCGGAGCCGGACCTTTCCAGCCGGAACTCTTGCGACCGGCGAAATGGCCCCGTTGATGATAACCGTTTCCCCGAGCCAGCCATCTTCATCCGCATCTTTGAGCGAATAAACCAACTGGCCGTTCGCATCGAAAGTCCGGTCCTGAATGATGACCGGCAGATCATCAACGCCGTAAGTGCGGGGAAGCGGCAGGTCATCGCTCATGTCATCATCAATGATCATCATGCCGGCAAGCCCGCGGTAAACATGTTCGCCGGTCTTGCCGTGCGTATGTGAGTGGTACCAACAGGTGGCCGCCGGCTGCGCAATCGACAATCTTGGCTGCCAGCGCTGTGACGGGGCGATTTCCAGCTGCGGTCCGCCATCCACCTCCCCGGGCACATGCAAGCCATGTCCGTGAACGGAGACGCCTTCGTTCAGGGTGTTGTGGTAGTTGAGGTTCAGCTCGCTGTTCCGCCGGGTCCGGATCGTGGGCCCCAGATACTCCTGGCTGATCCCCAGCGTCGGCGTTGCAACACCGGGTTTAAAGGACCAGAGACCCTTGCGGATCGTCAAATTGAGCGGTTCCCCGCTGGTGCCATCCATGAGCTTCGGGATGGGCAAACTCACCGGCGCAGCCTTTGCCCATGACGGGGTCACCAACCCCGCACCCGCTAGGGCCGCTCCACCGGCAATAAAGCTCCGCCGATTGGGGGTGAAGGGCATGGCTGATCTCCGACAAAAGTGTTGATGGATACTGACGGTCAACGTGCGCACGACCCAACCGCCTGGTCCATCGGACATATGCCCGATTTCGCAGATGGTCCATCGGGCATAAGGTCAATTTTGGCCCTCACACAGGCGAATTCCCCTATTGTGAAGAGCCACGTGTTTTTGTGAGGGAGCGGTCATGTTTGACACGATAGGACAGCTGCCATATCGGCGGACTGTGTTTGGCTTTTTCGTGCTGTTTGTTTTTGCCACCAGCGTTATGGAAATCATCGATGAATTTGACGATGGTGAAACCCTCGGCATGCTGGCCGATGATGTGAGCAAATTCATCTTAAGCGCGATCGTGCTGGCGGTGTTTGGGTTTGAGTACGTTTCGCAACAACGCGCTCTGGCCGATTTGAAAGGCCAACTGGAAAAGGCGCGCGGACGCCTGGCAAAAGTTTATCCCCAATCTCGGAAACTGGCGAGCCAATATCGCGCAGTGATGCAGGACCAGTTTGATGCTTGGCATCTCACCGAAAGTGAGCAGGATGTGGTGATCATGTTGCTGAAGGGGCTGTCGTTTCGCGAGATTGCCGACTTGCGCAAGACGCGAGAGAAGACCGTTCGTCAGCAGGCCTCCAGTGTTTACCGCAAGGCTGGCGTGGCCAGTCGTAACGAGCTGGCCGCCTGGTTCTTTGAGGATATGCTGGACCCGCCGCCCGTTGAGGTCCACTCGTGAATGCTGAGGCGATGAGGCTGAAAGTCTCTGGAAAAACAGGCAATGCAGCACCCCAAAAATGGACGCTAAAGATCATAAGAAAGGCCAAATTCGGGCGCTTTCACAAAAGTGCGAGATACACAAAACGCAGAACAAATGCTTTGACAGCTAAGTCCCCAGATCTTACATTTTCATTGCACTAACCGATTGGGAGTGAAGGCCATGAAAACTTGGACCAAACCTGTCACCACGAGCGTGGAAGCCGGCTTCGAGATCTCTCGTTACCTGCCTGCAGAACTCGGCTCCTGCAAGCGCTAACTGCTTGAATTCCGGGGCCTCCTGGGCCCCGCATTCAGCGGACATTTGATCCGCTTAAACCCGGCTTGAGGTCGCGGTGCGATGGGTGCACCACGCCCTGTGGCCGGGTTTAATGTTTCTGGTCCCGAAAGTGGGCCCTGTCACCGGTTGAGGCGTAACGCATGCTCAGTCCAGATGAGCTGGAACACAAACTAAGGACGGTTGGCGAAGAGCGCTACCATATCCACCACCCCTTCCATAAATTGATGAATGCCGGTGAGCTCACCAAAGCGCAAATGCAGGCCTGGGCTCTCAACCGTTATTGTTACCAGGCGGTGATCCCCAAAAAGGATGCCATCATCCTCAGCAAAGCAGATGATCCGGCATTCCGCCGGGAATGGCGCAAACGCATTATTGATCATGACGGCGAAGAAAACGCACCCGGCGGCATGGCAAAATGGATCCATCTGGCAACGAGCTTAGGGTTGGATGCAGATGTGGTGGCCTCTATGAGGCTTGCTCTGCCCGCCACCAGGTTCGCCGTCAACGCTTATGTTGAGCTGGTGCGAGATGAACCCTTGATGATCGGGGTTGCCTCCTCACTCACCGAGCTGTTCTCGCCCGTGGCCATTGGTGAGCGGGTGCCGGCCATGCTGGAGCGCTATGATTACATCACGGAGGACACCCTGGCCTACTTCAAGCCGCGCCTTCACCAAGCGCCTCGGGATGCGGATTTTGCCCTTGCGCTCGTGAAGGACTGGGCCACGTCGGATGAGCGCCAGGAGGCCGCGGTCCAGGCCTTGCTGACCAAATGTGACATCCTTTGGGCGCAGCTAGACGCCCTCTATCATGCCTATGTGCGCCCGGGGCACATTCCTCCAGGCGCTTTTCAGCCCACAGTTGAAGGCTAGGGGCCGCACATGCAGAGCCGCGTCCAGTTGCACTGTGAGTCTTATCCCGCCCTGCCCGCCCATGTGCGTCTGCAGTTTGATGAGGTCAGGCAAAAGTGGGTTGTGCTGGCACCCGAACGGGTTCTGTGGCCAGATGACGTGAGCGTTGACATCATTAAACTGTGCGACGGCTCGCGCACGCTCAATGAGATCGTCGACAAGCTTGCGGACGATTACGGCGCTCCGCGCGCGGAAATCCGCGCCGATGTGGGCGAGTTTCTGCAGGACTGGGCCGACCAGCGCCTCCTGACCATGGGACGTTGATCTCATGGCAGCGCCCGGTCCCCCCATAGGCATTTTGGCTGAGTTGACCCACCGCTGCCCATTGCAATGCCCCTACTGCTCCAACCCGGTTGCCTTGCTCAAGGCCAACACGGAACTCGCCACGGAAACCTGGCTGGACGTGTTCACACAGGCGGCTGATCTCGGTGTGCTGCAGGTGCACATGTCAGGCGGTGAGCCGACTTTGCGGCGGGACTTGGACGAGTTGGTGCGCACCCTCGCTGAACGCCGCGTCTACACCAATCTGATCACTGCCGGTGTTAATCTCTCTTTGGAGCGTCTGAGCGCGCTTAAGAAGGCCGGGCTCGATCACGTTCAACTCTCCATCCAGGGGGCCACGGCTGAAGTGACCGAGCTGATTGGCAAGCACAAAAACGGCTTTGCTCATAAGATGCAGACCGCAGAACATGTGCGGGCTCTTGGCCTTCCGCTCACGGTCAATGCGCCCATCCATCGGCACAATATCCACCAGGTTGCCGACTTCATCGAGCTGGCTCTTTCACTCGATGCAGACCGCCTGGAGATCGCCAACGTGCAGTATTACGGCTGGGCCTACCTGAACCGCTCCGCCCTCCTTCCAGCGCTGGAGGATGTGGAGCGCCAAGTGGAAATCGTGGAAAACGCCCGGGCACGGCTCAAGGGTGTGCTCAACATCGATTTCGTCACCCCGGACTATTATGCCGACTATCCCAAACCCTGCATGGGTGGCTGGGCTCAGGATGCGTTCGTGATTGTGCCTGACGGCAAGGTCCTGCCCTGTCACGCCGCTCAGACCATCGGTGGCCTTGAATTCGACAACGTCGTGGACACACCATTGGCGGAGATTTGGGAGACCTCAACGGCGTTTGAGAAGTATCGCGGCTTTGAGTGGATGGCAGAGCCCTGCAGGAGCTGCCCACGCCGGGACCTGGACCGGGGCGGATGCCGCTGCCAAGCTTTTGCTTTAACCGGCGATGCGGCCCAGACCGATCCCGCCTGCATCCTCTCGCCCCATCACAACAAGCTGCGCAACGTGGCCGAAACCGCCTCCGCCGAGACACCAGAGGCGTTCTCTTACCGCAGGATTTGAGGCAGAATCCCGGCCCTAGCCAAGTTCTATGGCCATGCCGTCATAGGCGATTTCCCAGCCGGCGGCGGTGGCTTCACCGCGCTCCGATGAGTTTTCCATAAGCACGCGGTTGGAGTTGTTGATGTGAATGAACACTTTACGCTGAACCCTGAGGGGAGCAAATGCCGCCATGGAGCCGCGTTCGCCGCTCATGCTCATATGGCCCATGCGCTGGCCTGTTTTGGCCCCCAGTTTGCCCGACACCATTTCTGAATCAAACCAAACGGTGCCATCAAACATCACCAGCGACGCGTCCGTGAGACGTTCAGCCAACGGCGTCGTCATCATTGCGCATCCGGGAATGTAAAAGAACGATGCGCCGTCTTCTCCAGAGAATATCTTCAACCCGATTGTGTTCTCGGTTTCCTCGCCAATCTTCAGGCTGTCTTTCTCCGCCAACATGCGTTCTTCGTTGAACAGCGCAACCTTACCCGGCACCAGGAAAGGCTCAACGAACAGTCCTTCCCCGACTTGCGTCACCTGATTGTCTGCCAGCGCATGGCGGGAGACAAACTGAGGATCGAGCACGTTGAAGATTGGATTTTCAGCAATAACGTCAAGCACGGTTTCGGTGGCAAAAATGTCGAATGCCTGCTTCTCACGCAAGATCAAGAGACCGCTCAGGTGGTCCACGTCCGCGTTGGTCAAAACCACGCTTTGAATGGGCGTGTGCCGATAGTGGCCATCGGCCGGCCAGAGCTCTGACCTGTCGGAGACCTGCTGACGGATGTCAGGCGAACAGTTGAAAACGGTCCAGCGCTCTGCGTCCGCGCTCACGGCAATCGACGATTGGGTGCGCGGCACCACTTCGCCGGTGCCTGAACGCGCGGCTGCGCAGACCTCGCAATTGCAGTTCCATTGAGGCACCCCGCCGCCAGCGCCGGAGCCGAGAACCACGATTTTCAACATTTGGACTTAATTGAGGTTTTCGCTGATTTGAACAACCGGCGCCACATCCGTGAAATTGGGAATATCACCCATCACTTCCGCACCGCCCGCAGCCACCGCGCCCTGGAAGGCCTCCAGGCTGTCGAAATCCAAGATTGCGACAACCTGATACGGCGCCGGCGTGTTCGGATCCGGCGTGGCCACGCCCTTGATCAGTTTCAGGCTGTTCAACCCTTTGTCGTCCCAGCATTTATGGACCAGCGGTCCGTGGGTGTTCAGATAGTAGTCCATATCGAACTTCGATCCAGGATCATTGGGGTACATGACGGTGATCGTGATGCTCATCGGTGTCCTCCTCGCGTCTTTTGTCTGGTTCCGGGGCTGGTGGACCCTGCCGCTGAGGGCCAGACTTGTCAACGCCGCCGCCGGTCCTAATTCAGCCAATCGAGAAGATGGCGAGCTGTCCGGCGGCCCGGGCCCTGGATGGAGCCTTGATGCAGTGTGTGGCTTTAGGAGAAGCCCTGAGGCTCTGGTGCGGGCTCGATAAACTGCTCAGGAAAGACGCTTTCCAGATCCTCCGCAGACTTGCCCCGGCTGGCAAACTCTGTGGGCGGACCTTCCAGAAACCGCACGCCGATCTGGTCACCCTTGCGCCATCTTACCTCACACCAGGTGTCCAGCTTCTGGTCCCCGTTCAAGAGTTCGAAGTAGTCCGGAACTTCCTTGGCATGCGGTGTTTGAATGCGCGCGCCGCCTTCGCTGATGTCCCTGATGATGCAAGGCACATGGTGGCGGCGCATCTTCATGGCGATGTTTGCAATGCGGAATGTGCGCTCGCGCGGGCTAGAGCGTCTATCCAGATATGATTGTTCGTCTTGTTCCCGGCTTTCGGCCGTTGGCCCCTGCTTGCTCATTCTCATTTACCTGCGGCAAGTTGTATGGATGCAAAACATGTCCTGCAGGTTTTAGAGACCACGCCTTGCGCGGAGCTTTTCTAGCCTTCAGCGCCCGGCAAATTTTGGCGGGCGTTTTTCTTTGAACGCAGCAACCCCCTCAAGGTGATCTTCCGACTGGGTACAGCGCACCATTCTGTCGGCTTCCATATCCAGGCAGGTCCTAAGGTCGCCTGAAGCAGCGCGGTTAAAATTCTCTTTCATAAAGCGTAAGGCCAAAGGCGCCCCGGCGGCAATCTGGCCGGCCAGTTCCATGGCCCGCGCATTCAGCTCCTTAGCCGGGACAACCTCATTGAAGATGCCAAGGTCCAAGGCTTCGTCAGACTGTACCCGCCGGCCGGTGAAATAGATCGCCTTGGCGCGGCCAATCCCCACAAGCTGGGTCAAGAACCAGCTGCCACCATAATCGCCGGAGAGACCAATATTGCCGAAGCCTGGCGCGAGGAACGCCGTGTCTGCGGCCACGCGCAGATCGCATGCCAGCGCGACGGACATTCCCGCGCCGGCCGCAGGGCCCGGCAGCACCGCGATGGTGGGTTTGGCCAGGCTGTGGAGCCTGAGGGCCAAAGTGTCCTGGCGGTGCTGCAGGTTGCGCACGCTGTCTTCCGTTGTGGCACGTTCACCGCCCGGCGTCCTGCCCTTGAAGGCTGCGCCAAGCCCGCCCACATCGCCGCCGGCACAAAATGCTGTGCCTGCCCCGGTCACAATCACCACGCGCACATCGG
>JBCDDQ010000133.1:0-13110 GCA_039180225.1 Pseudomonadota bacterium | reverse complement strand
TCGGAAATCGAGCACGCGCTTGAATCCGGTGCGGTGACCCTGCACACCAAGATCAAGGGCCGCTTCATCGATATTGATGAAGAGGGCAACGAGATCTCCAAGATCTACGAGACCACACCGGGCCGCATGAAGATCGGTGCGCTGCTGCCGAAGCGTCCGAACGTCACCTTGGATGTGTGCAACAAGCTTCTGACCAAGCGTGAAATCTCCGGCATGATCGACCACGTCTACCGCCACTGCGGCCAGAAAGACACGGTGATCTTCTGTGACCAGATCATGGGCCTGGGCTTCACCAATGCGTTCAAGGCCGGCATCTCGTTCGGTAAGGACGACATGGTCATTCCGGAAACCAAAACCAACCTGGTCGATGAGACCCGCAACTTGGTGAAGGAGTATGAGCAGCAATATATCGACGGCCTGATCACCCAGGGCGAGAAGTACAACAAGGTTGTGGATGCCTGGGCGAAATGTACCGACCGGGTGGCCGACGAGATGATGGGTAAGATCTCCGCGGTTCAGACCGATGATGAGACCGGCCGCCAGAAGCCGATCAACTCGATCTACATGATGGCCCACTCAGGGGCCCGTGGTTCGCCCGCACAGATGAAACAGCTGTCGGGTATGCGCGGTCTGATGGCCAAGCCGTCCGGCGAGATCATCGAAACGCCGATCATCTCCAACTTTAAGGAAGGCTTGTCGGTGCTGGAGTACTTTAACTCCACCCACGGTGCCCGGAAGGGTCTTGCGGACACCGCCCTGAAAACGGCGAACTCCGGTTACCTGACCCGCCGCCTGGTGGATGTGGCGCAAGACTGCATCATCATGGAAGAAGACTGCGGCACCGAACGCGGTATCTCCGCGCGCGCTGCGGTGGATTCCGGTGAGGTTGTGGTCTCGCTCGGCGAACGCGTCTTGGGCCGGACCGCGGCTGAGGATGTGCATGATCCGACCACGGGCGAGCTGATCGTCGTCAGGAACGATGAGATCTCCGAGGAGCACGTGGAAAAGATCGATGCCTCCAACGTGACCGAGCTGAAGATCCGCTCCGTGCTCACCTGCGAGAGCGCCCTGGGCGTCTGTGCCAAGTGTTATGGCCGTGACCTTGCCCGTGGTACGCCGGTGAACTTCGGGGAAGCTGTGGGCGTGATTGCCGCGCAGTCCATCGGGGAGCCGGGCACCCAGCTGACCATGCGCACGTTCCACATCGGTGGTACGGCTCAGGTGCTGGATGAATCGTTCCTGGAATCTGCTCACGACGGTAAGATCGAGATCAGAAACCGCAACATCGTCAAGGACAGCTCCGGTCGCCTGATCGCCATGGGCCGCAACAACGTGATTGCGGTGGTGGACGATAACGGCAACGAGCGCGGCACCCACAAGGTGCCCTACGGTGCACGCCTTTACGTGGACGATGGGGACACGGTGAAGCGCAGCACGCGTCTTGCCGACTGGGATCCCTACACCCGTCCGGTGATCTCTGAGGTTGACGGAACGCTTGAGTTCGAAGACCTGGTGGAAGGCGTCTCGGTGAGCGAAGTGGCCGATGAGGCGACGGGTATCACCAACCGCGTGATCACGGACTGGCGCTCCAGCCCGCGTGGCGGAGACCTGAAACCGGCCATGACCATCAAAGACAAGAAGGGCGAAGTGCAAAAGCTCGCCCGCGGCGGTGAGGCCCGCTACCTCTTGTCGGTGGACGCGGTTCTGTCGGTTGATCCGGGCGGTGACATCAAGGCCGGCGACGTGCTTGCACGTATCCCGACCGAAAGTGCCAAGACCCGGGACATCACCGGCGGTCTGCCCCGTGTGGCTGAACTGTTCGAGGCCCGCCGGCCGAAGGACCATGCGATCATCGCGGAGATTTCCGGCCGCGTTGAGTTTGGACGCGACTATAAGAACAAGCGCCGGATCCGCATCGTGCCTGAAGACGAGAGCATGGAGCCCGCGGAATACCTGATCCCGAAAGGCAAACACCTTCCGGTTCAGGAGGGCGACTTCATCGAGAAGGGCGAATACCTGCTCGACGGTCACCCGGCGCCGCACGACATTCTGGCCATCAACGGCGTGGAAGAGCTGGCCACCTATCTGGTCAACGAAATCCAGGACGTCTACCGCCTGCAAGGGGTGGGCATCAACGACAAGCACATCGAAGTGATTGTCCGCCAGATGCTTCAGAAGGTGGAAATTGAAGACCCCGGCAGCTCCAGCTGGCTGAAAGGCGAGCAGCTTGACCGGGTGGACTTCAAGGAAATGAACCGCAAGCTGGAAGAAGAAGGCTTGGAGCCGGCCACCGGGTCACCGGTGCTCCTGGGCATCACCAAGGCTTCCCTGCAGACCCGCTCGTTCGTTTCTGCCGCCTCGTTCCAGGAGACCACCCGCGTGCTCACCGAAGCCTCGGTGAACGGCAAGGTGGACACCCTTGAGGGCCTGAAAGAGAACGTCATCGTGGGCCGCCTGATCCCGGCCGGCACGGGCGGCATGCTCACCCGCTTCAAGCAGGTGGCCGACCGCCGCGACAGCTTGATCCTGGAAGAACAGGACCGGGCCAACGAAGCGGCAGCTGAAGCTTTGCCAAGCCCCGAAGCGGCTGAAGGCGCAGGCGCTGAAGAAGCTGCGGAGGCCCCGGCCGAATAGGTCGTCAGGGACCTGCAACACCGAACAGAAGGCCACCTGAGCTCATCAGGTGGCCTTTTTTTGTTTTATCCGTTTACGTCTTCGTGAGGTATTCGAGGGCGGTCCAGAGGTTTAAATCTGTGAACGGGCGCGTTATTGTGAGCGCCATGACTTGTTTGACCCAAAGGGAACCATGCGCCATGACCCGCACCTTGCAAAATCACTTCATCGGCGCTCTGGCCGCCTTGCTTCTGACTGCCTTTGCCGCGAGCTCTGCGCTGGCGCAGGGCTTTTCCACCCAGGCGCGCCACGCCATTTTGATCGATGCCGGCACGGGCGAGGTGCTGTTTGAGAAGAACCCCGATGCGCTGATGCCGCCGGCCAGCATGAGCAAGCTGATGACCATGGTCATGGTGTTTGAGGCCCTGAAGGGCAATCAGCTGACTTTGGATGACAAGTTCTTTGTCTCCGAAAATGCCTGGAGACGGGGCGGGGCCACATCCGGCGGTTCCACCATGTACGCCAAGGTCAACACAGATCTGCGGCTGGAGGACCTGATTCGCGGAGTGATCGTGCAGTCGGCCAACGATGCCTGCATTGCCATTGCCGAAGGCTTGGCGGGAACAGAGGAGGCGTTTTCTGATGCCATGACCAAGCGGGCGCGGGAGATCGGTCTGGAAAAGTCGGTATTCAAGAATGCCACCGGCTTGCCCCATCCAGAACACAAGATGACCGCCCGTGAGCTGGCCAAGCTCGCCCGCCATATCATTTATGAGCTTCCGCAGTACTACAAATACTACAGCGAGAAAGAGTTCACCTGGAACAAGATCACCCAAGGCAACCGCAATCCGCTGCTCTACATGAACATTGGTGCAGATGGCCTCAAAACCGGCTTCACCCGGGAGGCGGGGTATGGCCTGGTGGCCTCGGCCGTGCGCGATGGTCGCCGTCTCATCATGGTGATTGCCGGCATGAAATCGTCCAAGGCCCGGCGGGTTGAAGCGCGCAAGCTGCTCGACTGGGGCTTTCGCCGGTTCCGCAGCTTCGTTCTGTTCCAGCGCGGCCAGGTGGTCGGCCACGCCCGGGTATGGGGCGGCACGGAAAACTGGGTCCAGCTCATGTCAAAAGAGCCGGTGCGCGTTATGCTCACGCCCGATGAGCGAAAGTCCGTGCGCGCTGAAGTGGTCTATGACGGCCCGCTGCAAGCGCCCATCCAGCCCGGCACCCAGATCGGAAGACTGCGCTTTGCCGTTGCCGGTTCGGAGGTGAGCGAAGTTCCGCTCTTCGTGGTCAACAGTGTTGAGGAAGACCAGCGCCAATGGAAGCGCGCGCTGGATACGCTAAAGTTCATGATTTTCGGCGGGTGATGCGTCTTTAATGACGGCAGGCAAGTTCATCACCTTCGAAGGGGGCGAGGGGGCAGGCAAGTCCACCCAGGTGCGCCTTCTGGCCGAAGCGCTGACGTCGCGCGGTCTCACCGTGGTGCAAACCCGCGAGCCGGGCGGCGCGCCCCAGGCTGAGCTTCTGCGCGATTTGTTGATCTCCGGTGATGCAGACCGCTGGTCGCCCGAGGCGGAAGCGCTGCTCAACTATGCCGCCCGCGATGACCATTTGCGCAGCACGATCCGCCCGGCCCTGGAGGCGGGCAGCTGGGTGCTCTGCGACCGGTTTGCCGATTCCACCAGGGCCTATCAGGGGCTTGCGGGAAACGTGGCCATGGAGATGATTGATGCGGTGCATGCCCAAATCGTCGGCGCCACAGATCCCGACCTCACGCTGATCCTCAACATTGCGCCGGAAACCGGCCTTGCCCGCGCCCATGCCCGCGGCGATGCCAACCGCTTCGAAATGAAGGGGCTTGCGTTCCACCAGCGGCTGCAAGAAAGCTTCCTGGAGCTGGCAGATCGGTTCAAGGAGCGTTCGGTGGTTATTGATGCCTCCGGCAGCATTGACGAGATATCCAGCGCCATATGGAACGCGGTTGAAACACGGCTCTTGAAGCCTTAAAGCCACAAGGGCGATGGCCGAGACCCTTGAAGAAGACCTGGAGCCGCTCCACCCGCGCCTGACGCGCAGCCTGAGGGGCCATGAAGCGGCAGAGCAGCGCCTGCTGGATGCCTACCTCTCCGGGCGCATGCACCATGCCTGGATCCTGGGCGGGCCGGCCGGTATCGGCAAGGCCACGCTGGCCTACCGGTTTGCCACCTTTGTGCTGGCGAACCCTGATCCGGCGTCTCTCCTGGCCGCGCCGCAATCGCTGGATGTGGACGCGGAAAACCTGGTGGCGCGGCGCATTGTGGCCCAGGCCCATCCGGACCTCTTGTTGGTGACGCCGGCGTGGGACCAGCGCAACAAGCGCTTCAAGACGGAAATCACCGTTGCGGAGGCTCGCCAGGCCTCCAGCTTCTTTGCCCGAACGGCAGGTGAGGGAGGGTGGCGCGTCTGCATCGTGGATCCGGCGGCGCGCATGAACCCCAATGCCGCCAACGCCTTGCTGAAGATCTTGGAAGAGCCCCCCGAACGGGCCCTGTTCCTGCTCATCGCCGATGCCCCAGGCCGGCTGCTGCGCACCATCAGGTCGCGCTGCCTCAGACTTGATCTGAAGCCGTTGGAAGAGGACATCACCGCCCAAGTGCTCCAGGATCTTGCTTTGCGCGATCCCGCGCTCGACCTTTCCAATGCCGCACAGATCGCAGCTCTTGCCGGAGGCAGTCCGGGCCGGGCCATACAGATGGTGCGAGACGGGGGCTACAAGCGCTTTGAGGAGTTCCTGGCCATTGCCAAGGGGCTGCCCAACCTGAACCCCAAGGCCTGCCTGAAGCTCGCCCAGCAACTGGCCGCGCGCAATGCGGCGCAAGAGTTCCTCCAGTTCTGCGAGCTGCTGCTCTCCTGGCTGCCCGAACACATCGCCAAAGCCGCCCGCTCCGGCGCCGCTCAACCTGAAGTGCGCCACCCTGGGGCCTGGGCGGGGGCTTATGATGAAATCAATCGTTCCCTTCGCCAGGTAAATGCCTTAAATCTCGACAAACAAGCCGCCATCTTGAGTGTCTTGGACCTGCTGGCGCATGCGGCCGCCGAGCCGGCGCCCTCACCATCATCGACTGCGAGCTCGCCCTGAATGACCGACGCAAAAAGGTTCTACATCACCACGGCAATCAGCTATCCGAACGGGGCGCCCCACATTGGCCACGCCTATGAAGCCATGTCTACGGACGCGCTGGCCCGCTTTAAAAAGCTGGATGGTTATGAGGTCTACTTCCTCACCGGAACCGATGTGCACGGCATGAAGATGCTCCAGGCCGCGCGCGCGGAAGGCATTGAGCCGGCCGAACTGGCGGACCGCAACTCAGACCACTTTGAGGACATGGTCAACGCCCTTAACTGTTCCAATAATGATTTCATCCGCACCAGCCAGGAGCGCCACCATCTGTCGAGCCAAGAGATCTGGCGGCGCATGGAAGCCAATGGCGATATCTATCTGGACAAATATGCCGGCTGGTACTCGGTGCGCGATGAAGCCTATTACGATGAGAGCGAACTGGTTAAAGGCGAGAACGGCGAGAAACTCTCCCCGCAAAACACCCCCGTGGAATGGGTGGAGGAGGAGAGCTACTTCTTCAAGCTGTCGGCCTACCAGGACAAGCTCTTGGAGCTTTACCAGAGCCAGCCCGGTTTCATTGGTCCTGACGTCCGGCGCAATGAGGTGATGAGCTTCGTCAAGCGCGGTCTCATGGATCTCTCCGTTTCGCGCACCACGTTTGACTGGGGCGTGAAGGTGCCGGGCGCTGATGGCCATGTGATGTATGTGTGGGTGGACGCGCTCACCAACTATATCACCGGTGTGGGCTTTCCCAATGAGGGCGATCAGGACTGGGCCTTCTGGCCGGCTGATGCCCACATTATCGGCAAGGACATTATCCGCTTCCACACGGTGTACTGGCCGGCCTTCCTGATGTCAGCCGGCATTGCGCTGCCCAAACGGGTGTTCGCCCATGGCTTCTTGTTCAACAAGGGCGAGAAGATGTCCAAATCCGTAGGCAACGTGGTGGATCCGTTCTCGCTGATCAAAGCCTATGGGCTGGACCAGGTGCGCTACTTCTTCATGCGCGAGGTGCCCTTTGGACAAGACGGCAATTACAGTCATGAGGCCATCGTCAATCGCATCAATGCCGACCTGGCCAATGATCTGGGCAACCTGGCCCAGCGTTCCTTGTCCATGATCTTCAAGAATTGCGAAGCTCAGATCCCCGCGCCGGGCGCCTTCAGCGACCAGGACAAGGTGCTGATGGACGCAGCCGATGGCCTGCTTAAAGAAGTGCGCATCCATCACGAGACCCAGCAGCTCCACAAGGCTATTGAGTGCATCTGGCAAGTGGTGGCCGACGCCAATCGCTACTTTGCCGGACAGGAGCCCTGGGCGCTGAAAACCTCAGATCCGGAGCGCATGGGCACCGTGCTCTATGTGACCGCCGAAACCGTGCGTCAGGTGGCCATTCTGGCCCAGCCCTATATGCCGGACAGTGGCGCAGCGCTCCTGAATGCGCTCGGCGTACCGGAGGAGGCGCGCACCTTTGAGAGCTTGGGCGAGGCCGGCCGTCTGGCCAGCGGCGGCGCCATCGACAAGCCGCAAGCGGTCTTTCCGCGCTATGTCGAGCCGGAGTGAGGTACGGGCCCGTTGGAACCCATAGTTGACAGCCACTGCCATCTGGATTTTCCGTCCCTGGCCGATGATCTGGACGGCGTCATCGCCCGTGCAGCAAACGCGGGCGTTCATCTGATGGTGACCATCTCCACCAGGGTGCGCCGGTTTGAGGAGATCCTGAAGATCGCCGAGCGCTATGACCAAGTCTTCTGTACCGTTGGGACACATCCCCACAATGCGGCTGACGAGCCGGATGTGAGCGCCGATGAGCTGGTTTCGCTGGCCGCTCATCCCAAGGTGGTAGGTATTGGCGAAGCCGGCCTCGACTATCACTACGACAACAGCCCGCGCGATGTGCAGGCGGCCGGTTTCAGGGTCCATATTGAGGCCGCACGCCAAACCGGCTTGCCCCTGGTGATCCACTCGCGCTCCGCCGAAGAGGACACGGCCACGATCCTGGAAGAGGAAATGGCGCAAGGTTCTTTCAAGCCCTTGCTCCATTGCTTCTCGTCCAAGATTGAGTTGGCCCAGCGGGGGCTGGCCATCGGCGCCTACGTGTCGCTTTCCGGCATTCTGACATTCAAGAGTGCAGAAGAGATCCGTCAATCCGCGGCCATCACCCCCATGGACCGCCTGCTGGTGGAGACGGACGCGCCCTATCTGGCGCCCGCGCCGCACCGGGGTAAGAACAACGAGCCCGCTTTCACCCGGCACACCCTCAACTGCCTGGCGGAGGTGAAGGGCGTGAGCCCAGATGAGATGGCCCGGATCACGTCAGACAACTTCTTTGCACTCTTCTCGAAAGTTTCGCGGCCGGACGTTTATGGCAGGGGTAAAGCTGCATGAGCCTGAAAGCACGGATTTTGGGTTGCGGGTCCTCCGGCGGCGTGCCGCGCATCGGCAACAATTGGGGCGCATGCGATCCGTCTAATCCCAGGAACAGGCGCACACGGTGTTCGCTGTTGCTGACCCGGACCGGCGGCGCCGGCATCACCAGCGTGCTGATTGATACTTCGCCCGATCTGCGCGAGCAGTTGATTGCCGCTGAGTGCGGTCAGGTGGACAGTGTGATCTACACCCATGACCATGCCGATCAGTGCCACGGCATTGACGACCTCAGGGCCCTGGCTCTGATCCAGCGGTCTCGGGTGCCGATCTGGGCTGACATGGCAACCCGCCAGACCTTGACCGAACGCTTCGGATACTGCTTCCAGGCGCCGGAAGGAAGCCCCTATCCGCCCATCTTGGAGATGAACGCCATGGAGGTGCCGAGCCCGGTGATCGTTTCCGGTGAAGGCGGGACCATCACGGCACAGCCCTTTCGAGTGGTTCATGGGGCCACGCCCACTTTGGGTTTTCGGATTGGGGGTCTTGCCTATACACCCGATCTGAACACCATCCGTGATGAGGACCTGGGGGCGCTGGATGACCTCGACTGCTGGATCGTCGATGCCCTGCGCCGCACGCCCCATCCCACCCACTTCAGCCTGGACGATGCGCTCTCCTGGATTGAGCGCGTGAAGCCGAAGCGGGCTGTGGTGACCAACATGCATGTGGATCTGGACTATGAGACCCTCTGCAAGGAGCTGCCCGCCCACGTGGTGCCGGCTTATGATGGGTTGGAGATTGAAATTGCCACTAAATAGTTGATTTATAGGTCGATGCCAACCAGAAGACCAAATTTTGCAAAACGAACCCAATTTCGCGTAAGGCGCTGAACCAAAAGGGATATCAGCGCTATTTGGCCTTAGTGGTTGAGTTCAGATTCCGCGTCCTTGCGCACGCGAGGACCTTCTGAGCCAAGGGAAAGGAATGAGCTATGGGCCCTCGCTTTCGCAAGGGCGCGGTGTCGGAGCGCTAAACCTGATAAGGCGCGCGCACCGGGACGATCTTCACATCCCCATAGCCGTTGAACCGCGTGGCCGTCGCCGTGGAGTAGGCGCCCATGGTGGCGAACTCAAGATAGTCCCCCTCGCGGATATCGGCCGGCAGATCAAACGCGCCCGGCAGGCGGTCCAGCGGGTCGCATGTGGGGCCGTAGATCTGGAAGGCCGCCGGCGGCAGGCACTCGGTGCCATTGCGCAGCAAGCGTACGGCCGGGCGCAGGCTGGTCTGCGAGAACTCCATAAGCGTGCCGTAGATGCCATCTTGCAGGAACACCTCGCCGGTGTGCGAGCGCACGTGCTTAACGGCCACCAAAAGGGACATGCACGAGCCCACCAGCGCCCGTCCAGGCTCGCAGGCAAGCGGCGGGGCTTTGCCCTTGAAGTGGAGCTCGGCGGCGCTTCTGACCGTCTCAAAATAGGTCTCAAGCGGCGGCAGATTGTTCTTGGCATAGGCTGCGGGGAAACCGCCGCCCACATTAAGGCTCACCAGTTCCACTCCCGCGGCCAATGAGATCTTGGCCGCCGCCGCAATATGCTCGCCATAGGCTTCAGGGTTGAAGCACTGGGAGCCGGGGTGGAAGGTGAGGGCGCACGCAAACCCGGCATCATGGGCGGCGCGCAGCAAGGTCACAGCATCAATCTGCGAGGCGCCGAACTTGGTGGAAAAATCGTGCACCGCATGGCTTTCCTCCAGACGGAACCGGACCACCAGCGTGGTCTCTTCAGGCGTGCAGATGTCCATGAGCTTGGCGAGCTCGCCCGCATCGTCAAAGGCGAACTGGCGCACGCCATAGCGGCGATAGGCGGTCTCGATCTCCAGCCGGGATTTGACCGGGTTGTGATAGTGGAACACAGCCTCGGGAAGAACGGCCCGGACCATGGCCATCTCTTCAAGCGAGGCCACGTCGAACACCTCAAGGCCGGCCTCAACCAGTGTGTTCAAAACCTGGGCGCTGTCATTGGCTTTCACCGCATAGCTGACCTCGCCCGGAAAGCCGGCCAGGAACCGCTCCGCCTCAGCACTCAGGATGTCCTGGCTGAAACACAAGACCGGATGCTGGGGCCGGTGCGCGCACAGCACATCGACGGTGGTCTCGTAGCCGGAGAACTTGACCGGTGCCGGCGCTAAGGCCGGCGCGTCGGAAGCTGTGCTGGCTTCAGCGGTTGGGGCCCCCTGGGCGGCGCGTTCGTTCACATCCAAAAACATGGCGTGGGTCCTTAACAACTGATCTCCCCCAGAAGGTGCGCGAGCCCAGTGTCGGTAAACAGCCGTAATTTCCCGGGAATTATGGCGCAGATGCCGTTGAAATAACGTAAATCCCGTCATAATGTCCGCCGCGCTTGCACTTCCACGGAGCTTTGGCCCATGATTCTCACGGATGGCGATTTGAGCCTGATCAACCTGTTGAAGGTGAATGCCCGCGCATCCGTGTCTGAACTGGCACGCCAGCTTGGTGTTTCGCGCACCACGGCTCAGGACCGCCTCACCCGGCTTGAGGAAAAAGGCATCATCACCGGCTACACGGTGCGTCTCAGCGCGGAGACCAGCAAGGCCGGCGTCAGCGCCTATGTGATGATCGCGTTTGAACCCAGCAAGGCAGCCTCGATCGTCAATACGCTGAAGACTTTCTCGGCCATCGAAACCTTGCAATCGGTGAGCGGCAAGATTGATCTGATGGCCAGGGTCGGTGTGGAGACGCCAGAGGCGCTTGACCGCTTGCTGGACAAGATCGGTGCCATTGACGGGGTTGTGAGCACAGAATCTGCCCTTGTATTGTCAACAAAACTGGATCGCGGCTTGGCGGCCTGACGCAATCTGCGGTATCAAGACGAGGCTTTCATTTGCCCAAAGGTAAGGACATTTGGTGATGATCAACCGCTTGCGGACACTTGCTCTCTTTCTGTTCGGGATCTGTCTTCTGGGGCCTGTGAGCCTTGCTGAGGCGCAAACCAAGGTGCCGAGTTCCCGTGCCGAGATCAGCCTGTCCTTTTCGCCTGTGGTGAAGAAAACCGCCCCTGGTGTGGTCAATATCTACACCAGAAAGATCGTCAGAAACCGCCGCTATATGCCGTTTGCCGACGATCCCATGTTCCGCCACTTCTTTGGCGGGGACGATTTGGGCCGCGAAGACACCAGACCGCGCAGACGGGTGCAGAATTCCCTTGGCTCGGGTGTCATCGTGAATGAGAGCGGCATTGTGGTCACCAACGAACACGTGATTCAGGGTGGCGACGACATCATTGTGGTGTTGCCCGACAAGCGCGAAATCGAGGCAGAAGTCATGCTGCGCGACCGGCGCACGGACCTCGCCATCTTGCGCATCAACTTGAAGGGCGAGCGCTTGCGGGCCTTGAAGCTGCGCGACAGTGACACCCTTGAGGTCGGCGATCTGGTGCTTGCTATCGGCAACCCGTTCGGGGTGGGCCAAACCGTAACCAGCGGCATCATTTCCGCCCTTGGCCGCACCAAGGTGTCGCGCCGGGCCGATTATCAGTTCTTCATCCAGACAGATGCGGCCATCAACCCGGGCAATTCCGGCGGCGCGTTGGTGGATATGGACGGTAACCTTGTGGGCATCAATACCGCGATTTTCTCGCGCTCTGGTGGCTCTCACGGCATCGGCTTTGCCATTCCCGCCAACATCGTGCGCAATGTGATCGAGAACGCTGTTGCCGGCCGTGAAAAGGTACGCCGGCCCTGGGCAGGCGCGAGCCTGCAGGATGTGACCTCCGACATTGCAGAATCGCTTGGCTTTGCGCGCCCCCGCGGCGCCTTGGTGCGGGTGCTGCATGACCAGAGCCCGTTGCGCCTGGCTGGGATCAAGGTGGGTGATCTGCTTTTGGAGATCGGCAAGCGCCAGGTGGAAAACTCAAAGGAGTTTGCCTCACGCTTTGCCAATATGCCGGCCGGCGGAACCGTTCGCATCATGTATCAGCGCGGCAGTAATGCGCGAACCGCTGAGGTGTCGTTGCTGCCGCCGCCGGAGGACCCGCCCCGCAATCTGTCGTTGATCAAGGGCTATGGCCCCATGTCGGGCGCCGTGGTGGGCAACCTGTCGCCGGCCTTGGCGGACGACATGCAGCGTGACCCCCGCGAGACCGGCGTGATCGTCACCAAGGTGCAAGGCGGACGTGCACGGGAGATCGGCTTTCGCCGCGGGGATATTGTCCTTGAGATCAACGGCCGGAAGATCAAACGCGTGAAGGATCTGAAGACGTTGGAGCGGCAGGCGCCGGAGCTCTGGCGCATGGTGATGCGCCGCAATGGCCGGGTGATCCGCTCAACCTTCCAAAGCTACTGACCTGAGCCAGAGTGGCGCTAAGCGATGGCCTCCCTGTTTGAAGCTGCCGGATTGGACGCAGAAGCGCCGCGACCCTTAGCGGATCGCCTGCGCCCGGAGCAGCTGGATCAGGTGGTGGGCCAGGACCACCTTTTGGGCGAGCATGGCACGTTAACCCGGATGTTGGACGCAGGCCGGCTGGGCTCGATCATCCTTTGGGGCCCACCCGGCACGGGCAAAACCACGATCGCCCGGCTCCTGGCCGGCAAGGTCAAACTGGAGTTCGTTCAGCTCTCGGCCATCTTCTCCGGAGTGGCTGACCTGCGCAAAGCCTTCGAAGCGGCCAAGCAGCGGCGTATGGCCGGGCAGGGCACATTGCTGTTCGTTGACGAGATCCACCGCTTCAACCGCGCCCAGCAGGACGGCTTCTTGCCGCATGTGGAGGACGGCACCATTATTCTCGTGGGGGCCACCACGGAAAATCCTTCCTTTGAGCTCAATCCCGCGGGGCTCTCGCGCGCGCAGGTGCTCACGCTCAAACGGCTGGATGAAGTGGCGCTGGGCCAGTTGCTCGAGCGGGCCGAGGCCCATATGGGGCGACCATTGCCGGTGACCGGCGAGGCCCGTCAGGCCCTGTTTGCCCTGGCAGATGGGGATGGGCGCTATGCGCTGAACCTGGCTGAAGAGC
>JBCDDQ010000132.1:0-13185 GCA_039180225.1 Pseudomonadota bacterium | reverse complement strand
GGGTTTAGCACCGGCCTTGGCTATCCCCCTGCCATGCAGGCCCCGGAATCTGAGATCATCGCGCTCGCCGGGGTGTTGAGGGCATTTCCAAATGCCGTCTACGCCACCCACATGCGAGACGAAGGCGATCATGTGATTGAGGCGGTTGAAGAAACTTTGCGCACGGGGCGCGAGGCCGGTGTGCCGGTTGTGATCTCGCACCATAAGTGCGCCGGACGTTCCAATTACGGGCGCAGCAGCGAAACCCTCAAACTGATCGATACGGCGCGGGCAGAGCAGGGGGCGGGGCTTGATGTTTATCCCTATACGGCAAGTTCAACCGTTCTGCTGGCGCAGTATGTGCGGGAATCCGATGACGTCCTGATCACCTTTTGCGAGCCTCATCCTGAGCACTCAGGCCGGCGTCTGGACGACGTTGTGGCCGAATGGGGGTGCGACCTGGAAGAGGCTGTGGAGCGGCATTATCCGGCAGGAGCCATTTACTTCCAGATGGACGAGGAGGACCTTAAGCGCATTCTCTCCTATCCCCCCAGTATGGTGGGGTCTGACGGTTTGCCGGGCCAACCGCGACCCCACCCGCGCTTGTGGGGAACCTTCCCAAGGGTTTTGGGACGCTACGTTCGCCAGCAAAAGCTGTTGAGCCTGACCGCTGCCATCCACAAAATGACAGGGCTATCGGCTGAGACGTTCGGGCTGAAGGACCGGGGTTTCGTGCGCGAAGGCTATGTGGCTGATCTGGTCCTGTTTGACCCTGATACGGTTGAGGACGCCGCCACGTTTGAGGAGCCAGAACAACCCTCGCATGGGATATCCACAGTCATCATAGACGGCGCAGTTGCCTGGCAAGATGGGGGTGCGGCGGGGGCTCGCCGGGGTCGGTTTCTCACCCACTAGCCTCACGCGCTGAACTGGATCGGCATCCCGGCAAAATAGGGGTGCAACAGCATCAGCACCACCACAAGCACGCCTGAGACACCGACAACGATCAGATCGCGGGTAATGGGCACCGCGTCGGGCTTCACCCAGGCGCCCTCTCGTCTGTTGATCAGAATAACTTCCAAAAGGGCCCAAAGGCCAAGACCGCCAAACAACAGTAAAGACCGATTGTCACCATTGGCCAACAAATGTGCGCCAGCCCACACCATTACGCCCGTCAACTGAGGGTGGCGGATAAAGCGTTTGGCGTTGTTGGGCGCGCGGGCGGCAACAAACAAAAAGAGGGCAAGCCACATAAGAACAATCATAATCGGACTGTTCCAAAAAGGCGGGTCATAAACGTGAAGACTGTCCGCGCTCTGCCAGCCGATGACGATCAGGCCGAGCGCAACCACCATTGCAAGGGAAAACAAGCCTTTGTACTTGTTGGCATCCAGTTTGGCGATCAATGCATCGCGGAAACCAAGGCGCATTGTGGTTGCCAGGTGTGCGCAAGCCCATAACGCAATACCCAGTGCCAAAGAGATCATCTGGTGCTCCCCTGCGCCCTCACGCATACCAACCAACCAACTGGATGCGATCTTACCACAATCACTGAACGGGGGAAGCGAAAGGGTGATGCCCTGATCAGTGATCAGGGCATCTTTTGGGCGCTAAACCAAAGGGCCGATGGCTACATCGCAGTGAACGCACCGGCATGTCTTGAGCGCGTGAGCCTTCTCCCGGGCGCCCACGGCCGGATCAAGAACCAGTGCTGTCAGGTTCTGGGCCAGCTGGGTGTGATTGGCGATGCATCCGGAAGGCCCGGAGATCGCGGCGAGTGCCGGTGTGACAGCGGCCCTGCCGGACAGTGCTGTGAGTGCGGCCACTCCTGTGGCTGTTGTACCGAGAAGGTCCCGGCGGTTGAGAATAGGGGTGGTCATGTCACCAGTCTCCTGTTTCCGTTGAAATGTGTTGATTGGGATTTTCTCGGATGTCAGGAGGAAGCCAAGCAGGCTTTTCCAAATCGTCGATCGACGTATGGACACCGCCGTGCATGCGTGCTGAGATCACGCGGCGCTCAACCCTCATGCCTCGTCAGGTGGACCTTAAAACCATGCCCAAAATCAGGATCGTGACCGAGGCCGAGCTTCGTTCCCATGTAGGTTTGGATCTGGATACCGTCAAGTGTGTGCAAGACGCGTTCGGCGCGCTCGCTGGCGGTGAGGTGGTAATGCCGCCTATTTTGTCAATGGATGTCGCGCCCTATAACGGGGAGGTCGATGTTAAGACGGCCTATGTGCCAGGCGTTGACAGTTTCGCCATCAAGATGTCGACCGGCTTCTTCAACAACCCCAAGCTCGGCCTGCCCAGCCTTGGTGGGCTGATGGTGTTGTTCAGCGCCAAAACCGGTGTGTTGGAAGCTCTGTTGCTCGATAATGGATACTTGACCGATATCCGCACGGCCGCGGCAGGGGCGGTCGCAGCCCAATACCTCGCCCGCCAAACGGCAAAGGACGTTGCAATCATAGGCGGCGGGCTCCAGGCCAGGCTTCAGCTGGAAGCACTGTGTCTGGTGCGGCCCATAGAGCGCGCGCGGATCTGGGCACGCAATGCAAACCAAGCTCTGCAAACAGCTGAGGAATTGACCGGGAAACTGGGAATCGAAGTGAACGCAGCAGACACTGTTGAGGCGGCCTTGGAAGCGGCCGACATTGTGGTCACCACAACCCCTGCGACCGAGCCGCTGGTCATGGCAGATTGGTTGAGGCCAGGGCACCTGATCGTCGCCATGGGTTCGGACAACACGCACAAAAACGAAGTGGAACCCGCAGCCTTAGGCCGGGCTGACCTGTTTGTTTGTGACCGGCAATCCCAATGTGAACGGTTGGGAGAGCTGCACCATGCGATCGAGACAGGCGTGTTTGATGCAAGCGAACAACAGGTCGAAATCGCTCAGATCATTACGGGAGAAAAGCCGGGCCGGAGGGATGAGGACCAATTGATCGTCTGCGATCTGACCGGAACCGGGGTGCAAGACACCGCGATCGCCACTTTGGCCTTTGACAGATGCAAAAAGGCAGAGGCCGGAGCCGATTTTGAGACGTGAGCGGCGACCTTGCGACCCGTGAACCGTTGATGAACAGCCAGATCACATTTGGTTCAGTCCGAATTGAGTAATGTGCTCTCATAACAACAACACGAGCAACCATAACTTAGTCGGAATAGGCGTCCTCCCCAGCACTGCCCAAGCTTCAGTTAAGAGTTTCCGACATCAAAAGGCCCACCACTCCTCACACTGGGGGGCCTTCTTTTTTGCGAACCGGGCAGGGTCGGCCTGCCAGTCTCTTGAACATGAACCGAAAATGAATATGGGCCTCAGACTTGGTTCAGCGGAAGTGGACTAAGTTCCATATCACCAACACACGAGCACACAATGACTGGATAAAACGACGGTTCCTCCCACACACCCAGCCGTCTTCCCGTCAGAAACCCGCCGGCCCCTCCCTCCGGCGGGTTTTTCTTTTGCAAACCGCGACAACCTCCATCAGTTTTGATAAAATACGAAAACCGCTTGTGGGAGATCAGGTATGGGTAAGATACTGATTTTGCCGGCTGCTCTAATCACCTTGGGTGTTTTTTGCACCACCGCTCAAGCTGTGGACGGCAGGGGCCTTACCGATGGGTCGATCTATGATCACAAAGGCGTCTCACCCTACGAGCCGCGCGAGCGTGGCGCCCCCGTATCTCCTGTGCCACCGGCCGACCAAGCCGATCATAGAAGCGTCTTGAAGTGCTATTGGACCGTGAAGACGACAGATGGCTGGTGGCCCACCGGAGCAACGCAAGTCTGCTATCGCCAGCGCGTTGAGTGATCAGCCTCAAAATTGAAAGAAGGTTCCGGCCGACTGGGCCGAAACCTTCTTCCGGTGGGCTAGCGGCCGACTAACACCATACAGTTCCCGCACGGTTCAAACCACACGCAAGCGACTAGGCGGGTTGAGGGGCTAGGGGCATGTCGCTTGCGCGTGTACTTCACGCAGTCTGTGTGATGGGGGAGAATTGGCCGCCCCCAATCTCCACCAGTGAGGATCACGCTAATAGCAACTGGCCGCGCGAAAACGCCAACGAAACGGCCGTAACTTGGCGATCCCCCGCCGGTTCGGATAATTCAGTTTGCCCCTAAACTGACACTACGTCAACCTAAGGGTACCAATTATCCCGCAACGAAGGTACCAGATGGTCTGCGCGGGCAACGAAACGGCCCCGCCGTCCTTCCAGACCGATGCGGGGCCGTATGGCATTACGCCTTGCCCAGCTTTGCCGGGCTCATTCACCCGCACACCCGGATTAACCCCAATGATCGGTGGTCATATGGCTCGCGGAATGTGCGAAGTCGTATCGTTAAATTGTGGGAGAGCGCCGCCGCCCGGGAATGCTAGTGGAGACCAGCGCCCGAGGGCGGCCAAGGACAAGTAGGTGGTATCATTTTCCGAGACCTCCCTTCCTTTGGGTGATGAATCATGACGCGTTGGCCCGGTTCGCGCAAGCTACCAAATGCGGTATGGGGAAGGGCTCGTCACTGTATTGTCGCGGCTCGGGGCTATCCGATGGGATCGGATCACCCGCTGCACGCTTTTAAGGTCAGCGAAAAAAGTAAGACGCGCAACGAGAAGGCCATCGCCATGACAGATGCATCTGACAACCACGATTTGTCTTTTGACGACTTCGATGAGCTGCGCAACCCCGGACCAGAGATCCCTGAGTTTACCGAGATCGTCGATCGCGTAGTCTCCAGGCGTGGTGTGTTGCGTGGTGGAATTGCGTTCGGCGCTGCGGCTTTCGTGACGGGTGGCACGACTTCCCTTTTGGCCGGTAAGGCCGAAGGGGCTTCGCGGCTGGCCTTTGAAGCTGTTCCGGCAAACACGCTGGACACCGTGACCGTTCCCAAAGGTTACAACTGGCACACGGTGGTCAAGTGGGGCGAGCCGTTATGGTCCACCGGCGCTGAGTTTGATCAGGCCACCCGCGGAACCGGCATCAGCCAGGAGACCTCCTTTGGCGATAACAATGATGGAATGTCGCTCTTCAGCTCAGGCAATCGCCATGTGCTTGCGGTCAACAACGAATACACAAATCGCTCGATCATCTATGGAAACCGAGAAACAAAACTGCCGGAGGGTGACGATGACGTGCGCAAAGGCAAGGCAGCTCACGGTGTGAGCGTTATGGAGCTGCGCAATGCTGATGGACGCTGGTCGGTGGTTCAGGATTCCCCCTACAATCGCAGGATTACAGCCGACACACCCATTGTGTTGACCGGGCCCGCTCGCGGCCACGATCTGCTCAAGACGAAGGCAGACCCAACAGGCACCACGGTTCTGGGCACATACAACAATTGCGGCAATGGCCGCACACCTTGGGGCACCTACCTGGCCTGCGAAGAGAACTTTAATGGATACTTCGCCAGCAGTGACGATCTGTTCCAACCCACAGCCGGTATGAAACGCTATGGCGTTGGCAAAAAGGATTGGGGCTATGCCTGGAGCACGGTTGATGAGCGCTTTGATGTTTCGAAGCATCCTAATGAATGCAACAGGTTCGGGTATGTGGTGGAAATCGATCCCCTCAACCCCACATCCACACCAAGGAAACTGACGGCGCTCGGCCGGTTCAAACACGAAAACGCTGAAGTTGTGGTGGCCAACAACGGTCAAGTGGTCGTTTACATGGGAGACGATGAGCGCGGCGAGTTCATCTATCGGTTTGTCAGCACCGGGCGTTATTCAATCGGCGGAGACAATTCAGGCCTTCTGGATGCGGGCAAGCTTTATGTGGCCAGGTTTAATGACGACCTGAGCGGGGAATGGCTCGAACTCACGCCAGAAACCACCGGCATGGCCTCCCAGGCAGAGATCTGCGTTTACACGCGGCAAGCTGCTTCGGTTTTGAAACCCACCACAATGGACCGGCCCGAGTGGGTCGCCGCGAACCCCAACCGTGCTGAGGTCTATTGCTGTCTGACCCACAACAAAAACCGCGGCAAAAAGCCGAATAAAGGTGGCGACCCAACTCCTGTGGGTGGTCCTAACCCGCGAGAAGGCAACAAATACGGCCAGATTGTTCGCTGGCGCCCCCAATCTGGTGATCACACCTCAGACGGCTTCACTTGGGATCTGTTCGTCCTGGCGGGCAATCCCTCGGTGCATCACGACGACCGAAGGGGGTCAGAGAATATTGACGCTGACAACATGTTCAACTCACCGGATGGCATGGCCTTCGATACCACAGGGCTGGTGTGGATCCAGACCGACGGGGATTACTCCAACCAGGGCGATTTTGCCGGTATGGGCAACAACCAGATGCTGATTGCCGACCCCGACAGCGGTGAAATCAGACGGTTCCTGGTGGGGCCGCGCGAATGTGAGGTGACCGGTCTCACCTGGAGCCCTGACAGGCGGACGGTGTTTGTCGGCATTCAACATCCAGGAGAGAAGGGCGATAGCCACTTCCCAGATGGCGGCGCTTCGGTTCCGCGGTCGGTGGTGATTGCGGTGTCGCGGGACGACGGTGGACTGATCGGGTGACCCTGACACCCGTCTCGCTGGATAAAATCCCGTCCGGCGTTTGAGAGCAGATGTGTGCGGTTGGCACCACTCTTGCGAGGGGTAAAGCAACCGGATTTGTCCGGGTGTCCGTTAACCAGGTCTGTGTTCTGACATGCAAACTTCGAGAAAGTCACCACAAAGCGCCCCGAGAGTGAATTTGGGCTCCAATGCCCTCGACAGAGGCTGCAAATCTCCTCTAAGCTATGGCCGATCGGATGGGCCCGCAGGGACGGTTCATGTACCGCGCATAGTGTTGCGGCTGACTGAACGAGGCCAGACTGCCAAGCCCATCAGGCCAAGCGTGAGGATAAAGGCAAAGCGGAGCCACATGGGCACAAAGGTTGAAATCAAAGGCATTGAAACACCTGGCCTTATCATCCGGGACATGGTGGCCTCTGATGCCCGCAGTTTCGCCCGCTATATGCTGAGAGAAGAATATCAGGCAACCATTGCCGTGCGCTATCAGTCCGCTGCTGACGTCCAGAAATTCGTGGCCCGTTGTCTCCGTCGGCAGGCGGCGCTCACGCGCTCGGTGTTCCATCTTTCGGCTGAGCTGAAGGCCTCCAGCCAGGTCATCGGTGATGGTTTCATCATCATGAACCGGCCGAAAACCTTTGAGATTGGCTGGGGTGTTCATCCAGAACTTTGGGGCAGGGGGTTTGGCACGGAAATCGGCAGCGCCCTCATGGCGATCGCGTTTGAAAAACTTGGGGCAACCACCGTTTGGGCCAAGAGCTTTGTGAACAACGCCGCCTCAATTCGGCTCTGCAACCGGCTGGGAATGACCCAGGATCGGGTCTCCAAAAACCACCCTGTGGCCCCTGGTTTCCGCACAGACGTGTCGTTTCATTCCATTTCCGCCGAAGATTATTTCGACGCACCATACTGAGACGTCTCGCACTTCCACTTGACGGGGCTCGATTGCGCACCTATACTTAACTTTATGGTTAACTATGAAACACTCGATGCAGCGCTCTCTGCGCTGGCTGACCCAACCCGCAGACAGATCATTGAACAGCTGGCGCGCGGCGATGCCACATTGAGCGAGCTGGCTGAGCCTCATGACATGTCCATGCCGGCGATTATGAAGCATGTGGGCAAGCTCACCGACGCTGGGCTGGTGAACCGCACCAAAGCGGGCAGGGTGGTCACCTGTCGATTGAATCCCGAACCGCTTGATGAAGCCTCGCGTTGGTTGAACGAGCATCTGGACTTCTGGAACAAGCGCCTCGACGCCCTGGGCAAATACATTGAACGCAAGCGGGAGGAGACCGAATGAACGCACCCGTGAACGTAGGCGGCCCTGAACTTGCGATCCGCCGCACCTACACTGCGACATCAGCCGAAGTCTTCGCCGCACTCAGCCAGGCAGAAGCGCTTGCAGAGTGGTTTTCCCCTTACCCGGGCGAGGTGATTGCCGAAACCGATTTGCGGGTGGGAGGCAAGTGGTCCATTCAGATGGCCCAGCCGGATGATGAACCTGCCAAGGTGTCCGGTGAGTACCTGGAGATCGTCAATGGCAAGCGCTTAGCCTTCACCTGGGCCTGGGCGGGCACGCCTGACCGGGTCAGCAAGGTTGTCATCGATCTGGTGGACCAGGGCGGCACCACATTGCTCACCCTCACACACACGCAGTTCTTCGATGAAACCGCCCGCGACCGCCACAAGCTCGGCTGGGGCGCTTGTCTGGAGAAACTTGGCCCCTACCTCGAAGCGAGAGCCCACCGGGAGATATCATGACCATGCCCACAATTGTCACGCGCTCAGAATGGTTGACGGCGCGCAAACAGCTCTTGTCTGAAGAAAAGGCCTTCACGCAACAACGCGACGCCCTCAGCGCCCGGCGCCGGCAGCTGCCTTGGGTCAAGGTGGAGAACGACTATTGCTTCCAAACCAGCGCAGGCGAGCGGAGCCTGTCTGATCTCTTCGGCACCGCCTGTCAGCTGATCGTTCAGCACTTCATGCTCGGCGATGGCTGGGAGGTGGGCTGTCCAAGCTGCTCGTTTTGGGCAGACGGGTATGATGGCACGATTGTCCACATGAACCAGCGCGACGCGGCCTTTGTGGCCGTCTCAGGTGCGCCGCTGGAACAGATTGAAACGTTCAAGGCCAGAATGGGCTGGCGCTTTGAATGGGTGTCCAGCCACGGGAGCAGCTTCAATAGGGACTTCCATGTGTCCTTTAGCGAAGACGAGGTGCGTTCCGGTGACGTTGCGTACAACTATACAAGCACCACATTTCCCGTGACGGAAGCGCCCGGGATCAGCATCTTCATCAAGTCCAATGACGGCACGGTCTACCATACATATTCGTGTTATGCGCGCGGGCTCGATATGTTAAATGTCACCTACCAGTACCTCGATCTTCTGCCCAAGGGGCGCGATGAAGGCGACCTGCCACACCCCATGGCGTGGGTGCGGCGTCATGACGAGTACGGCGCCTGATCAACGCCGCTTCAGAACCAGCTTGATGCCGTTTTCGGCACGAATGGTCAGGCGTCCGACGGGCTTTGGGACGTGTCCGTGCACCGGGTCTAATCGATAGGCTGAGATCAGACTGGCCAAGATCAAAATGGCTTCCTGCGTGGCAAATCCAGCGCCCGTGCAGGTGCGTGGCCCCATCGAAAAAGGCATATAGGCGTGTGACTTAAGCGCGTGCTTGCAGTTTTCAGTTTCAAACCGGCCCGGGTCAAACACATCCGGTTTGTGCCAAATCAGTCTATGGCGATGGATGAGCCATGGGCAGATCAGCATCACATCGCGCGGCTTGATGTTCTTATCGCGCATCACCTCCGGGCGGGTGGCCTCGCGTGGCAGAAAACCCACGGGCGGATAGAGCCGGAGCGCCTCGCGGAAGACATTGCGCGTGAACGCCAGCTCGCGGATATGACGGTGTTCGATCGGCCCTCCTTGCGTCACCGATCTGACCTCATCATAGACGCGCCGCTGCGCCTCCTCAGACATGGCCAAGAGGTAGAGCGACCAACTGAGCGCACTGGCCGAGGTTTCGTGGCCGGCCAGGAACAGGAACGCGGTTTGATCCACCAGCTCATTCAACGAGAAGCGTGCACCGGTTTTGGGATCTGACCCTTCAACCAAGAATGACAGAATATCGACCGTTTCCAGCGTCTCTCCCCTTTGCACCCGGCGATAGCGGTTCTCCACAAACGGCTCAATCAGTTTCCTGATCTCTTGGCCCGCTTTTTTGGCCGCACGCTTTTGTCTCACCCCAAAAATGGAGGGCAGCCAGGTGGACTCCAGCATACCGACAACAAAGGCACTTTCTTGAAAGCGCATGAACGCATCGAACAGCTTATCCGCTCCATCCTGCTTAAGGCCAGTGGAGAACATGGTGCGAAAGATGACGTCTGCCGTCACATGGGTCATGTGCTCATCGATCAGGACCTCGCTGCCGTCCGGTACATTTGCAAGGCGATCGAACATGCCATCGCACGCTTGCTGCATGAGCGGGAACACCCGTTCCAGCCGGGCAAGGGCGAAAGCAGGGTCTATCAAGCGGCGCTGTTGCTTCCAGTCTTCTCCATTGGCCACGAACACCCCATTGCCCAACAACATTTTGAGCATGTTGGAGAGCAAGTCGCTTTTCGGGTAATGCTCAGCATCGCTCACCAGGATTTTGTGGGCCAGTTCCGGCAGGTTGGGCATGTAAACGTCCCGGCCTGGCAGCCAGAAGTGGCCCATCTTCATCTCGTAGCTTTTCTCCAGAAAGTTGGAGAGATTGTTTCTGCTGACCCCGTTCAACAAGCGCAAGATCATGGGCTTCCGGTCCACCGTCGGCGGCATTGGCGGTTTGAAGTCACCCGTAGACATTGCTCTCCTAATCAGCAGCGGTGCGTCTGCACGGCCTAAAGATCTTGCGCCTTGGCCTCGTCCCACAAAGCGTCCATCTCCTCCAGCGTTGCGGTTTCAGGCGAGCTGCCGCGCGCTGCAAGCTGGCGCTCAATGTGCTGAAACCGGCCGGTGAACTTGAAATTGGCGCGCCTCAGGGCCTCTTCCGGGTCTATGCCGTGATGGCGGGCGAGATTGACCATGGAAAAGAGAAGGTCGCCGAACTCCTCACTCATCTGCTCCCGACCGCCGCCGTGCACAGCCTGCTCCAGCTCGGCCAGCTCCTCTTTGACCTTGCCGTGGGCGCCCGAGGGATCAGGCCAATCAAACCCGGCGCGCGCGGCGCGCTTTTGCAGCTTTTCCGCCCGGGTGAGCGCGGGCAGGGGGAGGGGCACATCGTTTAAGATACTGACACTCTCCCGCTCACCACGCGCCTGCTTTTCGCTGGCCTTAATCTTCTCCCAAAACCCCTTGGCCACGCCCGCTTTCCGGGTTTGCTCATCCCCGAAAACGTGGGGATGTCGCCGCACCATTTTGGTTGAGATGCCCTCGATGACCTCATCAAGACTGAACGCGCCTTCCTCGCTGGCCATCTGCGAATGGTAGATCACTTGCAGCAGCAGATCGCCAAGTTCCTCGCACAGGTCATCCAAGTTGCCCCGACCAATGGCATCTGCCACTTCGTAAGCTTCTTCAATGGTATAGGGCGCGATGCTCGCGAAATCCTGTTCCACATCCCACGGGCAACCCGTCTCGCGGTCGCGCAAGGCGCTCATGATTTGGCGTAGCGTTTCCAGCTTACGCAGATCGGCCTTGGAGTAGGGGTGTTCGAACGGGATAGGCGCCTGGCGCATCAAGAATTCTTCTGTGAGGGGCAGAAGTCTACCGGCACCATCAACTTGTTTTCCTGCGATTCCAAGGCGCCGAGCTTCGCGCTTTCCTGAGTGTAGGCGAGCCATTCCGGATCTGACCAAAGGGTCGCGCGCTTTGCTTCACGGTCGCCGGCATTTTCGTAGACCCATATGTGAAGATATTCGTTGGGGTTTCCGGTCTCCGTTTTAAGGTAGATAAGGGGCTCGCCCAGGCACCGGAACTGCGGGGCTTTGCCCATTTGTTCATAGAGCGCAAGATGCTTGTTTATCGTGCCAGGCCGGCACCGATAGGTTCTGACGTCCAACAACATATCCCCACACTCCCTTTTTGTTAGCGGCTTGCGCTTAGGACTAATGAGGATTGTTTCCAGAAGCAACCGCCGCGCGCGGCCTCACTTGCGTTTTTGCAGCACAAATTGGGAGCCATCCGCCAGGACGAAGTCCACGGGATGTGTCGAGGCAAACTCGGTGACCGCACGCACGACGTTGTCCTTCCACCAATTGTCGACGATCCGGTAATCATCGCCGGAGATATAGCCGCCGACGCGGACTTTGGCATAGCTTTGGGTGAGATCTTCGAGAACGGCGTCATACGAATGGTCCCCGTCAATATAGACCCAATCCAGCTCTCCATCCTGGAAGGTCTTGAGCGCATTGACTGAAAAGTCCCGGATTACCTCCACCTGGCACGGCACTTTGGTCGGGGCGAAGCGCTCCGTGACCATGTGAAAGATCTCATCCATATACGTCTGATCCACGGTCTCGTACCAACTGCCTGCCTGGCTATCGCGCGCCGAAGCGGTCCAAGGATCGATCAGATACAGGCGGCTGGGTTTAACGTTCTCCAGGATGAGCTGCGCGAATGCGCCCATATATGTGCCGATCTCAGCTCCGACAGAGCCTTCCTGAAAGCACCCAAGCAGGCGCATGCGCGCCGCATGGCTGCGCTCATCTAACTGTTGAAACCCGCGGACGGCCCTTATGGGCGCCGTTGGAGCGGCTTGGGCGCTCAAGTCCAGCGGCTTTACGACATCCAAAGTTTGTGCACGTGCCTCAACCAGCTCCAGGTACTTGTTGAAAAACCGGCTGATGAGGGGCTTGGCAGCAATCCAATAGAAACCCTTGATTTGGAGTTCGTAGCGCAGATTGAGGATCACCCGGCAGCTGTCGTCGTCTTGGTTGTGGACTGCATAGTCTGCTTCAGCGTCAAATCCGTTCTGTTCCTCAGCGGTGCACCAGAAGCGGATCGTCTTCCGGTTGGCGTCGGCATGGAACCGGAGCAGAGCCGTTTCATGCACACCATATTTCTTGAGCTCAACTCCGTAGCGAACACGGCCGCGCCATTGGCCGCTGCCAGGCGTGGCTGAGGATGTCACGAAGCTTTCTCTGCAGCCAGGGATGAAACTCTGGTGCTCGTTCAATTGCGAGAGCGCATAGTATGCACGGTCGGCAGAAACCTGCAGGGTTCGTTTGAGCTGAAGTTTCGCCATCGCAGGTGATCTGACAAAGAATGGGGGAGATTGCAACGGGTGATATTTCACCTATCAACAATTCGCATAATATATATTATGGAAAATTGAATATCGGTGAAATTGGCCCAAAACTGCCAAATAGCTCCAGCCAGCCGTTTAAACGCCATGGACGAACGCGAAATCGTTTGCCTAACATGCTGAATGAGCGTCCACCACATATTGCTGGCGATAGCCGTTCCCATGATCTGGGGTATGGGATTTGTGTTCGCCAAAGGCGCGCTGGAGTACTTTCCACCAATCCTACTCATGGCGTTTCGCTTTCTGGTGACAGCCAGTGTCCTGGTCTGGTTCGTTAAGCCGCCTGTTCCCTTGTTCGCCCGCATTGCGCTCATCGCACTGGTCTCCGCAGCCATTCAATACAGCCTCACATTCACGGGCCTGAAAGATCTGGACGCCTCAATAGCGGTCC
>JBCDDQ010000131.1:0-13236 GCA_039180225.1 Pseudomonadota bacterium | reverse complement strand
GCACCGTTCTATTTTACCAAATCGCCTTCTGCAGCACTGGACAGCGGCGCAACCCTGGCCTACCCGCCCGCCACCACCAACTTTCATTTCGAAATGGAACTGGTCGTCGCAATCGGCCAGGCAACCTTCAACGCGTCACCGGCACAAGCGTCTGCGGCTGTTTACGCCTATGGCTGCGGACTTGATATGACCCGCCGCGATCTGCAACTTGCCGCCCGGGAAAAAGGCCGGCCCTGGGACGTCGGAAAGGATGTCGAGGGCTCAGCGGTGTTCGGGCAGCTCACCAAGGCCGACCAGATGGACGAGCTCGGGCCGCAGCGCATCCACCTTGAAGTCAATGGATCGGTTAAACAGGATGCCCATCTCCGTGATCTGATCCACGGGGTGGGTGAAATCATCGAAGATCTCTCCACGCTTTACCACCTTGTCCCGGGTGACCTGATTATGACAGGAACGCCGGCGGGCGTCGGGCCGGTGGTTGCGGGAGATCACATCACTGGCGGGATTGACGGGCTGGATCCTGTCGAATTGGTGATCGGTCCGCCTGGCTCGTAAGGACTTTCGAAACCGGTGCGCCAGACCCTTCGCGGCTGGCATCACATATGGCGATGCGCCGGATGTGGTATGTGCCCTCAATCCGCACGTCCAGATTGCCCAAATTTTTCAGCAAGATATTGCAGTTCTGCTCAGATTGGTCAGCATTTGTGTGCTCAACGAAGCGCGAGCCGGACGGCGAACAAAACGCAAACTCTGGCGCAAATTGCTGCCCTATATTGCACAGTTTAGAATTCTTCTAAAATATTGTTTTTATTAGATATTTTGTTGACTCTCTTCCGCAGCAGGCTATACCTGATGAAAACCATCTGAATTTGTCATTGGTGTGATCCATGGGCGGGCGCATGCAGTTTTCTAACAAACCTGCCGATATTCTGAACAGGCGGGCCGAACGCTTGGTCGTGCACGGATTTCGCAATTGGATGGCCGGCTACGAGCAAGGTGACATTCAGTGCTGGGAGAACGCCTGGCGCGAGTATTCGCAGGTTCTGGGTGCCAGCGACGGCCGCCTGCTTCTCACTGAGCTGCAATACTGGGTCAGAATTGTACGCGATGTGACCCTGCGCGAGCTTCAGTGCCTGCCCTATTGCTGCCGCTACCTTGCGCACGACGAATGTATGGCCCTGTCGCTGATCTCATCATACCAACATCGAGACAGAGGCACCGCGCAGGCCGCAGCGATCTATCTGTGCGGACAGTGTGGGCGCGATCCGCTTGACTTAGTCAACGATGCCAGCAGTTCCTTCGCCGCAGCGCTTTCAAAGACCGGAAACTATCTGCTGCCTGTTCCTGGCGAAGTTATCGAAGATATTGCGCAACGCGCGCAATCGGGCTCGGAACAAGCCCTTATCCGTCATTAAACTTGAAAGTGGGAGACGTTAGAAATGAAGAAGCTTTTCGGATCAGCAGCGATTGCTGCACTGCTCGCCTTTGCCCCTATGCAACAAGCTCAGGCAATGGTGTCCGCAGACGCAGTTGTCAAAAACTATGCTGATATCGCACTGGCGAAGTACGAAGACTCGTTGACGACCGCGAAGGCCCTGGACGCCGCCATTGATGCGCTTCTCGCCAAGCCATCAGCCGAAACGATGAAAGCGGCACGTGAAGCATGGTTTGTCGCCCGGCGCCCCTACCAGCAAACCGAAGTCTACCGCTTTGGGAACGCCATCGTCGATGATTGGGAGGGCAAGGTGAACGCCTGGCCACTGGACGAAGGCTTGATCGACTATGTGGATGGCTCCTATGGCACGGATTCAGATGAGAACCCGTTTTACGCCGTAAATGTTGTCGCCAACAAAAAGCTGACCGTTGGCGGCAAGATGATTGACGCCTCTACCATCAATGCGGATCTCTTGGAGAGCCTCCATGAAGTGGGTGAGGTTGAAGCCAACGTGACAACGGGATACCACGCCATTGAATTCTTGCTGTGGGGCCAGGACCTCAACGGCAACAACGCGGGCGCCGGCAAGCGCTCGCACACAGACTTTGACACTGCCAACTGCACAAACGGCAATTGCGACCGGCGCGGCGCCTATCTCAGCGCTGCATCGAAGCTGATGATCAAAGACCTGGAAGAGATGGTCGCAAACTGGAAAGACGGCGGGGCAGCGCGCGCTGAGCTCATGAAAGACCCTGCCAAAGGCGGCCTGACCTCCATCCTCACCGGCATGGGTTCACTGTCTTACGGGGAGCTTGCAGGCGAGCGGATGAAGCTGGGCCTGCTTCTGCATGACCCGGAAGAAGAGCATGATTGCTTCTCTGACAACACGCATGAATCCCACTACTACGACGTGGTTGGGATCAACAATGTCTATCAGGGCAAATACACCCGCATTGATGGTTCCGTGGTTGAAGGACCGAGCCTGTCGGCTCTCGTGAAAGCCAAGGACGCCAGCGTCGACAGCGCGCTGCAAACCGAGCTGAAGGCGACGTTAGACAGCATGGGTGCTTTGAAAAAGAGAGCCGAAACCAAGGAAAGCTATGACCAGATGATCGGTGAAGGCAACGCGGAAGGCAACGCCGTGGTTCAAGCCGCCATTGATGCTCTGGTCACGCAAACCAAATCGATCGAAAAGGCGGTTGCGGCCCTCGGGTTGAAAATCGAGGTTGAAGGTTCAGACAGTCTCGACAATCCTTCTGCCGTGAAGTGAGATCCCGGATCGGCGCCCTCGGGCGCCGTCCTCTCTCCCATCAAAACCAGCGTATCTGCAAGCGGCTCAAGAAGCCGTGCATGCTGCTTATGACGACGGGACAATCCAGCTTTACCAAGGCTTTAGGCACATGAGCAGGCGTTCTTTAGAATAGTTCTAAAATATTGAAAAGATTGGATTTTTCTTGCGCACCTCAAAAATATGGATCATAGTTTTGGTTAAGTCTTGAGGGCAAAGATGAAATGATCGTCTGCAGCTGTAACATCATCAGGCGCGTTGAAATCGAAGGGGCTATACTGGATCTTCTTGAGCAAGATCCCTGGCAGGTCATTGTCCCCCTCCAGGTTTATCATTCATTGGAAAAGCGCGGTAAATGCTGCGGCTGTTTTCCGAATGTGATCGGCATCATCATTGAGCAAACCACCCTATTCCACGAGCGCGTGAACTCTCCCAGGGCAGATGTTATCGCCCTGCTCGACCGCGTCCAACGCAAGCACCAGCGCGCTGACACCAGCAGCGGGTGGTCAAGCGCCGTGACGATCAAGGCGCGTGCTGCCTAAGCAGAACCGCGTTACACCTGTCAAATCCTGACATGGTCGCTATTTGCGTCCCACACGATCCCAGATGGATAGATCAGTACCTTGCTGAGGCAAAGTCGATTGAACGTGCCCTGCCCCATCTCTTGCTCTCGCTGCATCATATTGGAAGCACGGCGGTTCCAGGTCTCATAGCAAAGCCTATTATTGATCTTATGGGGGTGGCCAAAGACTTCGCGGACATTGATCATGCCAGGGCCGTGTTTGAGGAGCTGGGTTACCAGGTTATGGGCGCGTTTGGCATTGAAGATCGACGATACTTCAGAAAGCTCAACAGCGCCGGGGTCAGAACCCACCACCTGCACATTTTCTCCGAAAGATCGCCTCACATTGAGCGACACCTCGCGTTCCGGGACTACTTTATCGCTCACCCTGACACTGCGGTCGAGTATGCGGCGATCAAAGAGGAGCTCGTGCGGGAGGTTGGATCCTCGTGGGACGCCTATTTGGATGGGAAAGAATCGTTCATCCGCTCAGCGGAGAAAAGTGCCCTTGCATGGTACAGGACCGAGCGCGCAGCGCACCTCAGACACGTTCAAATCGGTTTAGGAGATCCATAAACCCTGAACGTTCTCGCGCCTTTGCCGGCATCGTCTCGACAATCGATCTGATCTCGGGTGCATTTTGAGGCTTGCCGACAACCACGAGCATGACCATGCCGTAGGGACCGTGTCTGCGGCAGCGAAAGCCATAAAAGCCCTCGCGGTCGAAGCGCACCTTAACTTCCTTTCTGTTGGAGATCTTGACCAAAGGCGATCCGCTTGGCCAGAGTTGTTTGACCGAATGCACGGTGTGCTCAGCTGTGCTGTTGAGAAACACCAGCTCATCACCTGGCGACAGTTCAACGAAATTTGGCTCGAACCGGAACATGTTCTTGGCAGCCGTGGTCGTCGGGTCTGTAATCTGATCAACAATTTTGTGCTGAGAGGCGTTCGCCGTGTCTACGCCTGCACTGCCGCAGCACAACACAGCGACGGCAGTTTGGAGCACTCTTCGCCGCGAGGGATCCTCTTTGTCTTGTGCCATCTCCAGAGCCTCCGTTGCTTCATCAGGTTCCGTCTGCGGTCCCGTGTTGCCGCGCCGCTTCTCCCGGAGACGCTCATGTCGCTTGATGGCGTTCTCCAAGCGCATCTTACGCAGCATCACATTTATGCTGGTCCACATCGCCAAGCACAGCCGCGGGCTAAGGGGCCGAAGGCCCCGTCAAGATCTACTCGCGGTCGGTCTCTTCTGAGGCGAGCAAGGCGGCGACATAGGCTTTTTCCGTCTCCGTGACTGCAGTCTCCCCGCGCAGGCATAAACGCGCTACCGCAATCTTCGCAGAAGGTTCTCTGAGTGCCAAACGAACGACTTCCATTTCTCTTCTCCCAGTGGCTCCTATGCTTCCTGCTCCAGTATCCCCTCGAGCAGAAAACGCGTGATACGCGCTATCGAACCAGGTCAAAGTTAAATGTCAACTTATTTTGGGAGGATTAGAATTAGAAAAAATCTAAATTTAACAATGACTTAGAATTATTCTAATTCAAAGCTCAGGGCCTGTGCGTCGAGAAATGATGGGAGAACAAGCGCTTATCAAACCCCGAACAGCGGGCAAATTCCAAGTTCACCAAGATCGGGCGCACTTGGCCCCGTGTGCCCTGCGGCGCACCGCCGCGCTTTCTGTTGGCAAGTTCTTTCGGGGAGCACCCGAATCTCAGCAAATTGCCATGGGGATCGTGCACGTAGAACTCTTTCATGTTCCAGGGCCTCACAAAGAACGGACTTAAACCCTGCACCTGCCGTTCGTCATACTCAACAAACAGTGCGGGCACCTCGCCCCCGCGGATGTAAACGGATGAACTCTTGGGCAGTGCATCCTCCTGCGTCAGCCAGAAGTGCAGCTCAAGATGGCGCCGGCGCACAATCAAATAATCATCGGCTCGATAAACCCTTTCATGAAAGCCAAGCCAATCACGGTAGAAGGCCTCGGTTTCATCAATATTCAAAGATGGCAGCACCGGAACGGCGATCGCAGGATCGTTGCTCATGGCACGTGCTTGGCAATGATATCGCGAAGCTGGGATACCTCTGCCAAAAGATCTGCAATTTGTTCACGCAGCTGCACATTCTCCTTCTCGGCAGGATCCAGCGCCGACGGGGCGAGCCCGAATGAGCTGCGATAGCGACGCCGCCAGTTATAGAACGTCGTATCGGTGATGTTGTGCCGGCGGCAAAGCTCGTTCACTGTGCGGCCCGCCTCGTGCTCGTCCAGGATCGCAGAAATTTGCGTTTCGGAAAACTTAGATCTCGCCATTGTTGTCTTTCCTCCTGATGTCAAAGATTAACCGGTGGGCTCTGGTTCTTTCGGCCTGCATCGGCTGGTAGGTTCCAGCTTCTCCCTAAGTTCCTCAAACCGGGTCACTTGCCCGGGCAACAAGGTGCCGTCTTCATCGCGTCCAAGGTAAATCTTGAAGACGCACTGACCAGGGCGATTGAGAAAGAAGATCGATTTGGACATACGCCCCATGAGTTCGCGGCTCAGAAAGCTGATCGTGGCAAAACCCTCAGGCTTGAAATGCCCACCGATCACGCCGGGAATATTGTAGTAGCCGCTTGCAACCTTGCCCTTTCGAATGGGTCCCTTGCCTTCGAACACCATCTCCGGGGTATTGATGATCAACGTGACGGGCCCCCAGGCCGAGACCTCTTCCATGACCTCTACGAACTGGTTGCCGGCCACGGTGGTAAACTCCGCAGGCGGCAAACATGCAATTACGTCGGCCATGGAGATCTCGAACGCGCGCGCAACCTGCTCCAGGACAATGCCGGATTGCTGTTGCAGCATTTCATCGATGCGCGCACGGACCTCAGGGGTAACGAGCATGCCAGACTCCTTTCCTTAGCTTTCCAGAACCACGTCAAAGCCTTCAAACTGGGGATGACCGAGATAGAGGCCTTTATGGTCGCCCGCATTGGCGTGGGCATCGCGGAAGTTCTGGGAGCGCGTCCAATTCACGAAATCATCGTGAGAGCGCCAAATCGTGTGGGAGGCGAAGAGAGTATGATCATCTGCTTCTGGCCCGCGCAGCAGCCGGAAGTCCATAAATCCGTCAACTTCGGTCAACCGCCGATCGCGACTGCGCCAAATTTCCTCAAAATGCGCCTCAGAGCCCTTGGTGACTTTGAAGCGGTTCATGGCAATGTACATTTTGGTCTCCTCTTGATCCTGCTACCGGACGGCGAACCGCACGGGGATTGACAACGCAATGCGTGATCTGCCCGTCCCCTTTGGAATAGGCGGGAACGGAGCGGCTCTGCGCACCATGTTCAACACCTCACGGTCAAGAGCAGCGTTGCCTGACCGGCGCTTGAGGCGAACACCCGTGACACTACCACGTTTGGTGATGGTGAATGCGACAACCGCAGTCCCACCCTTCTTTCTGCGCAAGGCAGCTTTCGGATAGCGCTTTTGGCGGCGCACTTTAGAGGCCACCCGTCCGAGATAACTGGAGAGTTTCCGGCGGCCGACTGCCGTGCTCGACCGTCCGCCATCCCCCACCTTGCGTCGTTTCGTTCCTTTGCGGGCCGACGATGCAGTATTGCCCCGGCTCGCCTTTTTCGACGTTTTGCCCTTCTCTTTCTTGGCTTTGCGAGGTTTCTTTTTGGCAGGCTTCTTCTTTACCCGTTTGGTCTCCTCGCGCGGTTTGATGGGCGGCGCGATCTCCGTTTCAGCCAGCTGCTCAACGGGCGTTGTCTTCGAGATCGCCGCCAGCTTCTGCCGGGCGGGTTGCTTCAGCGCTTTTGGCACGGCAATTGGCGCTGCGGCGGCATCAGCCTGTGCGGCAGGCGGAGATGGCTCTGAGGGGCTGTTTTCCACCTGACGGCGCATCGTCGATGGCAAGGGGGCTGAAACCTCCTTGACCTCCGTCACAGGCACATCCTCAACCGCATCAGACCCGCTCTCTTGAGCGGCGGTGGAGGGATAGAATTGAGACGGTGAGAGCATCACCGAAACCTCAGCCAGGGCACCGGCGGCACGCTCGTCTTCTGAGTGAAGCTGGTTTCCCGGCCATGCAGCCACAACAGTCAGGTGAACGGCCAGGCTTGCACCAAGCGCGATCGCCCATCGGACCAAGGTCATCTGCATAATGCCCCTGAGGTCCGCATACTCACGAGGCGGAGCGCGGGCATCAGAAAAACGCTGCTGATCAGGGGCAACGGGTCTGATTTTCTGTGGGAGAAGGATGTGTGGTGAAGACGCATCATCCGCCGCCGCTCAATGGGCCAGAGCCACTGGTCGCACGCGCGAACTTTGGAGACTGGTCAGCGCCTCCACCACACGCTGCATCGCGGTGCGTTCCCGGATCTGAAGAACAACACCAGCGAGCAGATCTGAATTCTGGGTTACGGTCGCAACAGCGCGGACCGGAGTATCCGCGCAGATGCATAGGCTTGTCCCCGGATGCCTGGCGCAGACGGCGTCTTGAAAGACCCACCGGAAGCAGCACCACGGGCTCACCAAGCAGCAGCAGTTTGCTCTCACTGTCCCATGCACCACTCATCACCAACCATCCCCGTTAAAAGATAAACTTGATGGACGTTCCACCTGACACATTCAGCTTGCCGAGGCAGAGTGCCGGCGTCAGGCTTTCGCCCTCACAGGCCTTCACATCGTTCAGCAGGACCTTTTCAACTTTCGCACAGTCCAACTTGTCAAAATCGAACTGTTTGGCCCTGGTTTTCCGGGCGGGTAACCGACCCGTAGAGATCTGCACGAACCGGTCTATGGTGCCGTCCTGAAGAAACACCACCAGCTCGAGCGAGGCATCCTTGATCGATTTGCCCAGAGCGTTTCTGAACACGAAAGACAGCCTGCACGCAGTCCCGGAGGAGCGTGCCGTGTTAAGGTTTACATGTAACGCGGCGTTGTCAGCTTGTGCCGCGGACGAAAAGAGAAAAAAGCAGCCGGCGGAGATGGTCGCAACGCCGGCTGCAAGCAGGGGAAGTGATGAGAGGAAACCACGAGTGTTCATCACCCCCCGACCCTTGTTGTTTCTGAAATCAATGTGGCAAAGCCAGCTGAAGACCTACGCTCAGCTTTGCGGAATGGCACATACGGCTCATAGGCATTGCCCTTAAGTGTCGCCACGCGCACCCGGTCTTGCGCTGTCGGCGCCGTTAAGCGCGGGCCTTCGATCATGTCGTTTCTGCGGTCAAAGTCTTGCTGTCCGGGCAAGCTGAAGGCTGGCTTTTGGGCATTGGCGTGTTCATGCCCATTGAGGCCGGTCACAGCGTTTGCCCCATCTGAGAGATGGCTAGGCTGATACAGATCGTCCTCAATCGGTGCTGTCATGCTTGGCCCTGCAGTTGTGTCCAACGCTTTGTGTTCCGTCTTGGACGACGTGACGGTGAGGATGTGCTGCGCAATCCCGTAATGTCCGGCGAACCCTGTTTCTGGAATCGCAACCAAAGAACTCAACATGCTCGTCCCCACAAGGCACGCCCTGAATGATCTGGTGTACATCCGCCAAGCCTCTGCAACATCAATATCTGCGCTGGCTTGCTGGCTGGACCCGGCACAAAAATGTGCTCAATCTGGCTCGCTCGCTATGACTGCGTTCATGCAGCGGTTGACGTTCTAGCTATTTCCGACTAATTCAGTCAAGAAATAAATATGACAAAAATTGTCAAGAATTATCCAGCGAGTGATGCATGGACGAACGTCGGACAGAAGACACAGCGGAACATCAGGTGGATCAGCACGGTGAGCCGTTGACAAAAGTCAGATCTGAGGATTTGTTTGGCGGCAAGGCCGAGATCTTGATTGAGCATAACTCCGCCACCTACAGGCTAAGGCGTACCTCACTCGGGAAGCTCATCCTTACAAAGTAACAGGAGTGCCTCGACCATGTGGTCCCGAATCCTGACGTCAGCAGTGGTTGCCGCTGTCGTGCTGCTCGCACCAACGGCGGCCCTGCCCGATAAAGCAGACACCAGCCGCATTGTGTCCATCGGAAGTTCGGTCACAGAGACGCTCTACGCCCTAGGCGTGGAGGACAAGATTGTCGCTGTGGACACAACGAGCATCCACCCTCCCCGCGCATTGGAAGACAAAGCCTCAGTGGGCTACATGCGCCGGCTCTCTCCGGAAGGCGTGATTTCGGTCGGCCCGTCCGTCATTTTTGCGATTGAGGGCGCGGGCCCGCCTAGTGCGCTTGATGTGCTGCGGCAAGGTCAGATCAACGTGGTTACGATCAAAAACGAGACCACTGCGCGTGGAGCCATCAGCAAGGTTCAGCAAATCGCGGCCCTGGTCGGCAAGGACACCGAAGGCAGCGCCATTGCTGAGCGCATAAGCCAATCGCTAAAGGCCCTGGAGACAAAGCTAACCGAGGTCAAGGAGCAAAAGTCGGTTCTGTTCCTGTTATCGACCCAATCAGGCCGGCTGGTCGTTGGTGGCCAGAAAACCTCTGCCGATGCTATCATCCGGCTGGCCGGGGCCGCCAACGCGGTAACGTCCTTCCACGGCTACAAACAAGTCTCGTTGGAGGCTTTGTCAGGTATGAAGCCCGATGCGATCCTCATCATGCAACGCAGCGGACATTCTCTTAAACCGGAAGAGCTGCTGACCAATCCCGTGATTGCGAAAACACCTGCCGGCCAAAACAAGCACATTATCGCCATGGACGGGGCCTACCTTCTGGGGTTCGGGCCGCGGGTCGCCGATGCTGCACGAGATTTGGCATCTCAAATCTATCCAGATCTGAAGATCCCTGATCCCAGCACAAACTGAACCAGGAGCATGGTGATGCCTTCAGGGTCAGCCAGAGCCACCTTGCCATTGATTCTTCGCGGCGACGGTGATCGGCAGGAGGTTTCAGCGATCGTTCTGGTCGTGCTGGGTGGTCTGTTTGTCCTGGTGTGCCTTGCTTCGCTCGCCGTCGGCCCGGTGCCGATACCCTTGAGCGAAGTGCTCCTTATCCTGATGGGGTCAGACAGCAGTCAATCGGTTGCAAGCGCCAGCGAGCTCGTGGTGCGGGACATCAGGGCTCCGAGGACCGTGATGGGTGTGCTGGTGGGCGCCGCGTTGGCTGTCAGCGGGGCAACTTTGCAGAGCCTGTTCCGAAATCCGCTTGCCGATCCTGGTCTGGTCGGCGTTTCAGCCGGTGCCGCTCTTGCGGCAGTGACCGTTATTGTCTTGGGTGTGCCTGCGGTTCTCGTCAGCACGGGCATCACCACGTTCGAACTGCTCCCTCCAGCAGCCTTCATCGGCGGCCTGCTCACCACATTGCTGCTCTATGCCATCGCCACGCGACAAGGCCGCACCTCCACAGCCACAATGCTGCTCGCCGGCATTGCGATCGCGGCACTGGCGGGCGCGCTCACCGGCGTCCTGGTGTTCATATCCACCGATCAGCAACTGCGCGACCTCACATTCTGGAGCCTCGGCAGCCTTGCAGGCGCCACATGGTACAAGTGCGCTGCGATCGTGGTTTTCATCCTGCCTGCTCTGCTGATGTCGAGGTTTGTCGCCAACGGGCTGAACGGCCTGCTTCTGGGCGAGAGCCAAGCGTTACACATTGGCATACAGGTCCAACGCACCAAGATCCTGGCAGTTCTGCTTGTTGCGCTTGCTGTGGGCGCCTCTGTGGCCGTCTCCGGCATTATTGGCTTTGTCGGTATCGTTGTTCCACACATTTTGCGCCTGATGATCGGGCCCGATAACCGATACCTGCTGCCCGCCTGCATGTTCCTCGGCGCAATCCTGCTGTTGGGCGCTGACATGATCGCGCGCGTTATTGTCGCGCCGGCAGAATTGCCAATCGGCATCGTGACCGCCGTTCTGGGTGGACCGTTCTTCCTATGGCTACTGCTGAGGCAGAGAGGATTGGTGGATGTTTGAACTGAAGAGCGCATCGCTCAACTACGGCGAAAACACAGCGCTGTGGCCCTACTCGCGGAAGTTCAAGCCAGGCCGCATCACGGTCCTTATCGGCGCCAATGGTGCCGGCAAGTCGACGGTTATGAGCCTGCTCACCGCCGAACGCGCGCCCAGTTCGGGGGCCGTCTTTTTCCAGAACCGGAACCTGGCGTCCTGGAAGGTCCATGAGCTGGCGCAAAAACGGGCGGTCCTGCCGCAACGCACGCATCTCAGCTTCCCCTTCACGGTTTACGAAGTGGTGGGCCTGGGCCTGATGGCCAGCACGTGCCCGCCCTATGAGCGCAAAAGGCTGATTGGCGAGATGCTCGCGCGCGTGGATCTCGCTGATCACCGCACCCGGCTCTATCAACAGCTGTCCGGCGGAGAGCAGCAACGGGTTCAGCTGGCCCGCGTTCTGTGCCAGCTTGAGGCATTCGATGGACCGGTTGACGAGCGCTATTTGCTGCTTGACGAACCCGTGACGAGCCTGGACATCCGGCACCAAATCTCAACCATGGAGATTGCCCGCACCTATGCTGACCAAGGCTTAGGCGTGATCGCGGTTCTGCATGATCTCAATCTTGCCGCTCATTACGCCGACGAAGTCATCGTGATGAGAGAGGGCCGCGTGCTCACCGACTGCGCACCGGCCTATGCCTTCGATCCGGACATCATCGAAGAAGCGTTTGGCGTGCGCCCGGAAATCGTGGACCGGGGCAACGGCCTCACGCCCTTTATTTCGGTTTTGGGCCCTGAGCCCACCGGACAACCTAACTCACAAACCCCAGCTTCCAAGGGGCTGGTTCATTGAGCGCGTCATTCTGATCGCGCGTGAAATCAGCGACCGAGTGCTGGTCAAGAATCTGCAGAAAACCCCCATAGGCCTCACCAACAATCAGCGACAAAGGCTGCGATTGCTCCGAACCCTTCGCGCCAGCAGCGGCCGGAGCTTCTTCAAGCGCCCGGACGATCTCGCCGATGCTGATGGTTTCGGCCGGGCGCGCCAGTTTAACCCCGCCGGTGCGGCCCCTTTCGGTGTGCGCAAATCCTTCGCGCACCAACACGGGAACGAGTTTGAAAGCGGTTTTCTCCGTCATGCCGCAGGCGTGCGCGAGATCAGTAACCGACACGGTCTCATTTGGCCGACGCGCCAAATAGGTCAGGACCTTCACAGCATCCGTGGTCGGTTTGGTCAAACGCATCATCGCCTCCTTTGCCCAATGCAGCCCTTAAGGGCACACAACGTGCCATCTTGTAGCATAATATCTGAGTTTTTTTGTCATATAACAATTGATGATGCTGATGGCTTGGAATAGCGCGCTGACGGATGGACCAAAGCACCTGAGCCGGTGCGGAGATCTCTCGCCTTGGGAGATGAGAGAGGCACTGGTCCGGTTGTGCCGAGAAGGTCCGGAGTGCGCCTTCACGGTCAGGTCCATACGGGGTGTTTTTGCGGCGCCTGCGGGGTCTGGTGTGACGGCCGGCTCGATCCCGCTGACAGGCTTCCTGCCAAGGTGTAGACATGGACCGCATTCCGGCGGATGCTAAAGATGATGCTGAGCCCTCTACGTAATCCAACTTACGCGCGCCTTTTCACAGCGCAGGTGATTGCTCTGCTTGGAACCGGTCTGACGACGGTCGCGCTCGCCCTTCTGGCGTTCGAACTGGCTGGTGAGAACGCAGGTCTGGTCTTGGGGACCGCTTTGGCAATCAAAATGATCGCTTACGTCACTCTGGCACCCATCGCTGGAATGATGACGCGCCATTTGCCTCGCAGGTTCGTTCTGATCGGCCTCGACCTCGCACGTGCGGGCTTTGTGGTGTGCCTGCCGTTCGTTACGGAAGTGTGGCAGGTCTACGTTCTGATTTTCCTGCTGCAGGCCTGCTCAGCGGGGTTCACGCCGGCCTTTCAGTCGACCATCCCGGATGTGCTGAAGGAGGAAAAGGAATACACAAAGGCTCTCTCGCTCTCCAGGCTGGCCTCGGATCTGGAAAGTTTGGCAAGTCCGGTTTTGGCCGCTGCACTGCTGGCGCT
>JBCDDQ010000130.1:0-13240 GCA_039180225.1 Pseudomonadota bacterium | reverse complement strand
TTGAACCAGAAGAACATGGCGGTGGACGCGCGTATGGAGATCGATTCTCTCGATGCCATCCGGTCCATGGTGTCGGCGGGCCTGGGAGTGTCGATCATTCCGGATTGCATTGGCGCAGAACCGCTGCCGGCAAATGTGCGCGTGGTGCCGTTCGGCCAGCCGCCAAGCTCGCGCACCATCGGCCTGGTGCACCGGCAACAGAACGCCGATGAGCTGCTGGTGGGCACGTTCTACGATGCCCTGATGGGCCTTGCCGCAAGGCTGATTGAGAGTTGAGAAAAATAAAACTTATGCTTTTGATCTTCTCGTTATGAAATTGGAAAAAGTAAATGTAAGGTGCGTTCAAATCGCTCTAACGGAGGGCTCCCCCGATGAATTTTGTCAATCAGCAGGTGGCTGCGAGCGTAAGCGCATCCGGCCCCGTTTTTGAACTTTCCGACGCTCAGCAGGAGCTGAAGGCGCGGGCCGCGCAGTTGGCTGAGGATCATGTGGCCAAGCGTGCCGCCGAAGTAGATCGCACGGAAGAGTATCCCTGGGACACGATCGAGCGTTTCACCCAGGAGGGCTTTATGGGCATGACCGTGCCGGTCGAGCTGGGCGGAGCCGGACGCTCCTACCTGGATGCGGTGCTGGTGATTGAGGAGATGGCCAAGCGCTGCGGGATTTCCGGGCGCATTGTGGTGGAAGGCAACATGGGCGCGATTGGCGCCATCACGGCTTACGGCAATGAAGAGCAGCGCAAGCTTGCCGCAGATCATGTGCTGGGCGGCGATAAGCCAGCCATCTGCATCACCGAGCCGGGCGCGGGCAGCGCGGCGACAGATATGACCACCACGGCGGTGAAGGATGGCGAGACTTACGTGATCAACGGCACCAAGCACTGGATCACCGGAGGCGGCGTGTCGAAGCTCCATTTGATCTTTGCCAAGCTGATCGAGAATGGCGAGCCGCAAGGCATTGCCGGATTTATCGCCCTGCGCGGTGAAGAGGGTCTGGACATTGGCGAGCGCGAATACGCCATGGGCCTGCGGGGTATTCCGGAAACCAAGGTGCACTTTAACGATCTGCGCCTTGGCGCCGACCGGCTGATTGTGCCGCCGGAAGGCATCAAGCGCGGCTTTGCCGGGCTGATGAACGCTTATAACGCACAGCGCGTGGGCGCCGGCACGGTGGCGCTGGGTGTGGCCCAGGGCGCTTATGAGGCGGCGCTGGAGTATGCCAAAAGCCGCGAACAGTTCGGCCGGCCTATCGCTGAGTTTCAGGGTCTGCAATGGATGTTTGCCGACATGGCCATCGGCCTGGATGCAGCGCGCATGATGGTTTGGCGGGCCGCGGCCAGTGCGGAGACCACGGGCTCCGGCTTCCCGGATCCGCTGCTGGCCGCACAAGCCAAGATCATCGCCTCTGAGACGACCATCAAGGTGGCGAACGATGCCCTGCAGATCCATGGGGCCATGGGCTATTCGCGCAACCTTCCCCTGGAGCGAATGGCGCGGGATGCGCGCATGTTCACAATTGGCGGCGGCACGGCGCAGATGTTGCGCAATATGGTGGCCGGCAAGGTGTTGGGCATCAAGACGCCGCAGACCAGGGACGGCTATCTGAAGCTTGCGGAGAAAGACGGCTGATGGACGCCAGCGTTTCCACCATGAGCGCGGCTCAGGCGATTGCCGAGCGGCTTTTTGAGGCGGGCAGCCGCCATGCGTTCGGCATTCCGGGCGGCGAAGTGCTGGCCCTGATGGATGCACTTGAGCAAACCGGCATCAAGGTCACCCTCGTTAAGCACGAAAACTGCGCCGGCTTTATGGGCGAAGGGGCTTGGCATGGGGGCAAAGGACCGGCGGTGCTCTTTGCCACCATCGGCCCGGGTGTGGCCAATGCAGTGAACGCGATTGCCAACGCCTGGCAGGACCGGGTGCCCATGATCGTGCTCACCGGGTGTGTGCCCGCGGTTGAGGGTCACACCTATACGCACCAGGTGTTCGACCATGTGGCTCTGCTGGAGCCGATCACCAAGGCGAGCTTCCGGGTGGAGCCGGGTACGGCTGCCGTGGTGATCGATAAGGCCGTGGCCATTGCCATGTCCGGGCGTCCGGGACCGGTGGTTCTGGATGTTCCAATCGACGTGCAACGTGAGAGCTCGGCGGCCTGGCACCGCTCTGCCCACACCGTGCAGCAGGCCATGGCGCCCTCTGGCCCGGCTTTGGAGCAAGCCCGCAGTTGGCTGGCGGCGGCAGAGCGGCCCCTGGTGATTGCCGGTGTGGATGCGATCACCCAAGGCGGCGAAGCGGCTGTGGAGGCGTTTTGCCGGACCTTCAATGCGCCGCTGATTGCCACCTATAAAGCCAAGGGCATCGTGCCGGAGGATGATCCGCTGGCGCTGGGTGGCGCAGGGCTATCGCCCGTTTGCGATGCGGAGCTGTTGCCACTGGTGAAGGCGTCCGACTGCGTTGTGCTGGCGGGCTATGATCCCATCGAGATGCGCATTGGCTGGCGCGATCCGTTTGAGCCCGATCAACGGGTGATCGACATCACCGCCGAACCCAACACGCACTACATGCATCAGGCGCCGCTCAATTTCGTTGGCGATGTGGCCGCTTCTCTCGGTGCGATCGGTGCTGGCGTTGAGCCGCGGGCCACGTGGCCTGGCGGTGAACCGGCGGCCGCCAAGGCGCTGTTGAAGAGTAAGCTGAAGACAGGCGAAGACTGGGGTCCGGCAGCCGTGATCGATGAGGCGCGCAAGACCTGCCCGCGCAATGCGGTGGCCACGGTCGACAGTGGTGCCCACCGTATCGTGCTCAGCCAGATCTGGGACTGTTATGAGCCCCGCGGACTTCTGCAGTCTACGGCGCTCTGTACCATGGGTTGTGCGGTGCCGCTCGCCATCGGCCGCAAGCTGGCTGAACCGGATCGGCCGGTGATTGCGTTTATCGGTGATGCCGGGCTTGAAATGTTTCTTGGCGAGCTGGCGACCGCTCGCGATCTGAAGCTGGGCATTCCGATTGTGGTGTTCGTAGATGAGCAGCTGGGGCTGATTGAGCTGAAACAGCGCGGCCTTCAAATGCCCAATGTGGGCGTCGACTTTGCCGCCACGGACTTCACCGCTGTGGCCAAAGCCATGGGGGGCTATGGCGTGCTGGCCGCCGATCGGGCAAGCCTCAACGCTGCCATTCAAGAATCATTCGCGCGTGATACATTCACGCTGATCTCCGCACCAATCGGGAGAAGAGCGTATGACGGGCGCATCTGATTGCCGGGGCATTCCGGTATCCTATCCAGTCGCGAGTGCCATTGAGGGCCTGGACCGGGCCCAGGAAATGTCCCTGGCCTTCCGCGGCGATGCGATCGCCGAAATCGACAAGGTGATTGCCGAGCATCCCAACTTCATCATGGCACACCTGTTCAAGGCCGCCTGGCTGACCCAGGCCATGGAAACCCGGATCTATGAGGAGATGGTGAAGGCTGTACGCGATGCGGAAGCTCTGATCGTGAACGGTAATGACCGTGAGAAGGGCCATCTGGCTGCCGTTCAGTGCTGGATCGATGGTGACTTTTTCGGGGCGGTGCAGAACTGGGAAGCGGTGCTTACGCAATATCCGCTGGACCTGTTTGCCCTGCAGTTGGTGCACTTTACCGACGTTTTGCTCGGCGATGTGGTGGGCCAGCGCGATGTGGTGGCGCGGGTGTTTAACCTGTGGGACGAGGGCATTCCGGGGTTTGAGTTCGTTCTGGGGTTCTATTCGTTCGGTCTGGAAGAGAACCGCGACTTCATGCACGCCGAAGAGATGGGGCGCCGGGCGCTCGCCATGCGGCCGGATAATCCTTATGCGGTGCACGCGGTGGCCCATGTGATGGAGATGAGAGGGCGACATTCCGGCGGCATCCGCTTCATGAACGATCACGCGGTGCGTTGGGGCACGTCCAACTTTGCCAACCATCTGTGGTGGCACACCTCCCTGTTCCATCTGGACATTGATGAGGTGGATCAGGTTTTTGAGATCTATGACAATCACTTGCGCTCCAAGGATGCCAGCGGCGACAAGTATGAAGAGCTGGACGCTTCGGCTCTACTGTGGCGCCTGCAGCTCTTGGATGTTGATGTGGGCGACCGCTGGAAGGATCTGGCCGACAAGTGGGAACGCTCGGCCACGGACACGCTCTATGCCTTCAACGACGTGCACGCCATGATGACGTTTGCCTCCGATAACAGGTCCGATGCGGCAAAAACCTTGCTGACCGCCAACGAGCGCTATGTGGAGAACGCCTCAGATGCCAACGTGGCCATGAGCCGCGAGATGGGTATTCCGTTCTGCCTGGCGATCCAGGACTTCAAGGCCGGCAAGTATGGGGACTGCGTGGATCAGCTCTTGCCAGTGCGCTATATGACCCACCGGCTCGGCGGCAGCTTTGCCCAGCGCGATGTGATCGGCTGGACGTTGCTGGAAGCGGCCTTGCGCGCCCGGCAATATGATCTGGCTCTGGGGCTCGCCAACGAGAGGACGGCGTTGAAGCCCACGTCGGTGCAGAACTGGCGCTATGTGGCCCGCGCGTTCAGAGGGCTGGGCGACCGGGGCAATGCGGACCGGGCGGAAGCCAGGGCGCAATCACTGCTCGCGGCGTAAGTCGAACAGCGCGTCCAACGCCTCACGGGTGATCTGGGACTTGAGCCCGATCGCCACCAGGCGCGTACCTGTGCCGGAGCTGTGGGGTTTAATGCTCCACCTGGACCCGACACATTGAACCGCCCAGGCACCGGCCTCGTCGAGAAGGGTGACAATCCCCTTTAAGCGCAGCACACCGGCGGGCAGAGCATCCAAGGCACCCTCCAGATCTGCCCGGCTGAGCGGCTCCTGGCTCTCCTGGGACCAGCGGATATATTGATCTTCATGGCTGTGGCTTGGCGCGAGCTCAGAGGCGTCCAGCGGGCTTGGTGCCGCATCCAGAATCTGCGGTGAGATCTTTGCCATCTCGCAGCGCATGTGCCGCAAGCCTGAATAGGTCTTCTCCACCCAGAGTTCCGTTGCGCTTAGGCTCTCGGTCGAAGCAAGATCCGCTTTGTTTAGCAATAGGAGATCGGCTGAGGACAGTTGGGCCTGCACGGCCGTTCCGATCAACGGATCCTCCGCTTGACCCACAACGGCGGAAACATCGGCCAGCACCACGATCGCTCTCAGCTCAAGATCGCGCTCGGCCCGGGCCATGTTCGCAATGCGCACCGGTTCGGCCACACCGCTGGCTTCGATGAGCAACTGGTCGGGTATCGGATCCAGATTAAGCACATCGATGAACGCCCCGGCCAGATCCGCACCGATGGAGCAGCAGATGCAGCCGTTGGCCAAGGTAATGGTGTTGCCGTCGGAACTCTCAATCAGGTCGGCGTCAATGGGCAGCTCGCCGAAGTCGTTCACCATCACCATCAGACGCAGACCGCCAGCATGGCGCAGCAGGTGGTTGATTAGGGTGGTCTTGCCGGCCCCAAGATAGCCGGAGATTAAGGTGACAGGGAGTGCCATCAGATCACCGGCTGCACCACGCCGCCCAGCACCGTACCCCATACGGGCACGTCCCTGAGTGCTTCCGGCGCCACTTGTGTGGGGTCCTGATCCAGCACCGTAAAATCGGCGCGCTTGCCCACTTCGACGGAGCCGATGTCATGGTCCAGCTTTAATGTGTAGGCTGCGCCCAGAGTGATGGCGTGAAGGGCTTCGGCCACGGTTATGCGTTCAGCTTCGCCCAACACCTGGCCTGAACCGGTGAGCCGGTTGACGGCCGCCCAGGCGGTGGTGAGCGGGGCCAGCGGGGTGACTGGCGCATCGGAATGTATGGCCAAAGGCACACCCATATCGAGCGCGGTGCGGCAGGCGTTCATGCGCCGGGCGCGATCGGGGCCCATCGTGATGGCCGCATGCTGATCGCCAAAATAGTAGAGGTGATTGGCAAACAGATTGGCGCAGAGGCCGAGCGCTTTCATGCGGGCAAACTGATTGGGCCTTGCCATCTGCACATGTTGCAGCACGTGGCGGTGGTCGGGTTGATTGTGGGTGAGGAGCGCCGTCTCGATGGCGTTCAAGGTCACCTCCGTGGCCTCGTCGCCATTGGTGTGGATGTGCATCTGGATGCCGGCTGCCACCAGTTTCTCCACCAGCACATCAAGAGCCTCGGGCGCAATGTTCCAAATGCCATTGGGAGCGCCGGAGTAGTAGCCGGGCTCCAGAAGGCGCGCGGTGAACGCCTGAATGGAGCCATCCGTCATCAGTTTCACCTGGCCGAGGTGCAGCTTATCGGTGCTCCGGCCGCGCAGCTCGAGGGCGCGGGCCACGATCTCATCGGGAGGTGCAGACAGGGAGTTGAGGGCCGGCACGATGCGCACCGGAAAGTCGGGCTCTGCGGTGACCGTGAGGAGCGTCTGCAGGTCTTCTTCCGGCAGACTGTTGTAGAGATCGGTTGCTGTGGTAACGCCGGCCCGGATGCAGGCCTTGCCGAAGAGGAGAAGCTCAGGCCGGTGGCGTGCGAGATCGCGGAAATCCACCCCCACCCGCCGCATCACCGGGAACATAGCCGCCATCTCCTGAAGCTCCCCGCTGGGGCGGCCGTCTTCGCCGCGCACTATGCCGTCCATATCCAGATCGTCGGGAAAGGCCGCCAGGTCCAGGGCTGCCGTGTTGGCTGTGAGCACGTGAAAGTTGGAGTGGATCATGACGATGGGCCGGCCGGTGGAGACCTGATCAAGATCGTGCCGGGTCGGTCTCCGGGCACCCAGAAAGATCGGATCAAAGCCCCAGGCGATCAGGGGCTCGACTCCATCCAGCTCCGCCTCACGCTCCTGCATGCGCGCAATCACGCCCTCAATGGTGCCGATGCCATCCCAGTGCCGGCCATTCGGATCGGTGCGCGGATGATAGCCTGTGTAGAGATAGCGCCAGATGCCGCCCTCAGGAAGATGGCAGTGACCTTCGACAAAACCCGGCATCAGCACCTTGTCCGACAGGTTGGTGTCGAGTTCATACGGCCCCCAGCCAGACACCTCATCCAAGGACCCTACGGCAAGGATCCGGCCGTCTCTCACCGCCACGTGGGTGGCCTCCGGCCGATGCCGTGTCATGGTGAGGATGGTCTTGGCTTGGAGTATAGTGATGGGTCCCATAAGGTCATTCTTAGGGTGGCTTGGCCTTGATGCAAGCTCTATTGGGCTCATTGCGGAGCTTGAAAAACTGCTTGATGATCTCAATTCGGCTGGTAGGATTTCGCCCGAGTGGAGGAACCGGGACTTTATTGAGGGCTAAGGTGACCGGTAGGGTACGCCGTCCCTCCAACACGGACTTACAAAAGGGAGACATCATGACCAAACTTCGTTCACTTCTCACCGGGGCAGCGTTCCTGGCGGCCAGCACTGTTGGGGCACTTTCCGCATCGAGTGATCCCATCAAGATCGCCATCAACGAATGGACCGGCCAACACATCTCTGCCCACATTGCGGGCCAGCTTCTGGAAAAAGCCGGTTACAAGGTGGAGTACGTTACCGCGGGCGCCGTGCCGCAATTTGCAGCAATTGCCCAAGGTAACCTGCACCTGCAGCCGGAAACCTGGGACAACAATGTGGGCGACATTTATCCCAAGGCTGTGAAGGCTGGTGACATTGTCGAAGTGGGCCCGCTTGGCCTCGCGCCGAAAGAAGGCTGGATGTATCCGGCCTATATGGCCGAGAAGTGCCCCGGTCTGCCCGCCGCTGACGCACTGATGAAATGTGCGCAAACCTTTGGCAATGCTGAGACTTTCCCTAAGGGCCGCCTCATCACCTATCCGGCTGACTGGGGCACCCGGTCCAAAGACCTGGTGAACAATGCCGGCCTGCCTCTGGCGCCCATCGCCGGCGGCTCGGAAGGGGCGATGATCGCCGAGCTGAAAAGCGCCTATGCCGCCAAAGCGCCCATGCTGATGATGTTCTGGGCCCCGCACTGGATCCATGCTGAGCTGAAGTTCGACTGGGTTGAGCTCCCGGCTGCGCATGCCGACTGCGGCTCGGACCCCAAGCATGGCTTTGACCCGAACAAGACGGGCGACTGCGGATTTGCTCAAGCCAACATTGGCAAAGTGGTCTGGAAGGGCTTCAAAGATAAATGGCCCGGCGCCTACAAGCTCGTTGAAATGATGAACCTCGACAACAACACCCAAAACCTCATGATGCTGGAAATCGACAATAAGAAGCGTAAGCTGGAAGAGGTTGTGGCCGAGTGGGTGGGCGCCAATGAAGCCACCTGGAAGCCCTGGGTAGAGGCTGCCAAAAAGTAATGCGTCTGGCGCATAATTAGACCAAACAGTGAAGGCCGGGTGCTGCAGAAACAGGCAAAGCCCGGCCTTCTTCGTCTTCAGGGACCAAAAAGCTCAGTGGGGTAGCGTTCGCTATGGCGACGAAAAACGCAAATGGGGTGAGCGGATCGAAAACCGTCAAGGTGTCGTGCCGCAACGTGTGGAAGGTTTATGGCGAGGCGCCGGAGCAGTTTTTCTCTGCCGGGTCGGGCAGCGTAGGAGATGCACACGCCCACGCCGCCAAGATCCGCGAGACCGGCCATATCGTGGCCGCCGCCAATGTGAGCTTCGATGTGCATGTGGGCGAGATCTTCGTGATCATGGGCCTGTCCGGCTCAGGCAAGTCCACAATGGTGCGCTGCCTGTCGCGGCTGGTAGAGCCCACCGCCGGAGAGATCCTTCTGGACGGGGAGGACTTGCTCAAAAAGTCTCCCACCGAGCTGATCGACATCCGGCGCCACAAGATGGGCATGGTGTTCCAGAGCTTCGGCCTGCTGCCTCATCTCAATGTGTTCGACAATATCGCCTTTCCTTTGAAGCTTCAGGGGATGGGGCTGGCCGAGCGGCGCGATCGGGCCAGCCGGGTCATTGAGCTTGTCGGCCTTGAAGGACGCGAGGCGAGCTATCCGCGTCAGCTTTCCGGCGGTCAGCAGCAGCGGGTGGGCATTGCCCGTTCCCTGGCCGTGGAGCCGGAGCTGTGGTTCCTGGATGAGCCGTTCTCGGCGCTCGACCCGCTGATCCGGCGGCAGATGCAAGATGAATTCCTGCGCATCCAAAACCAGCTGCACAAGTCCATCGTTTTCATCACCCACGATTTTCTGGAGGCTCTTAGGATTGCAGACCGCATGGCCATCATGCGCGACGGGGCGGTGGTGCAAATCGGAACGCCGGCTGATCTCATCATGAACCCGGCCGATGATTATGTGAAAGAGTTTACCGGCGATGTGCCCATCGCCCGGGTGCTGACGGCGTCCACCGTGGTGGATAAGACCAAAAAGGCCACGGCGCGTATGCCGCGGGTGGCTGCCGACACCTCCGTTGAAACCCTGTTGCCCCAGCTGGCCGATCATAAAAGCGGCATTGCCGTAGAGAACAGGTCTGGCAAGGTGATCGGTGTGGCGACCGCCCAGAACGTGGTCAATGCTCTGGCATCTGAAGCCGCCAAGCGGCCCGACGGCGAAGAGGCACCGGCGTAATGGAACGGATCGACCGGACAACCTGGATTTGGATCGGCCTTCTGGCTGCCACGCTTCTGATGCTGGCCCTGCGCGAGAAGGCGGGTTGGCTTATTGTCTATCCTGCTGATTGGGTGGTGCCGCTCAAAGATGCGCTGAACACGGCCATGATCTGGTTTGAAGCCTCCTTCGGCTTCATTTTCAGAGGCATATCCGCTGTGCTGGATGTGCCGCTGAAGGCGGTGCAGGTTTTGCTGCAGTGGCTGCCCTGGCCGGTGACCATCGCCTTGTGTGCGGTGGCGGCTCACGCCGCTGCAGGCTGGCGGCTGGTGATTTTCACCGTCGCGGCCATGTTCTACATGGTGGTGGTGGGCTACTGGACCGAGAGCATGAACACCCTGTCGCTGGTGGTCATCTCGGTGCCGCTGGCGATTTTCATCGGTTTTGCCACCGGTGTAGCCGGTTACTATTTCCCGCGTTCTGAACGGTTGATTGTCACAATCTTAGATCTGCTGCAGACCGTTCCGGCGTTTGCCTATCTCATTCCCATTATCATGCTGTTCGGCTTCGGGCCGGTTGTGGGCCTCATTGCCAGCTTGATCTATGCCTTTCCGCCCATGGTGCGCAACACCATGCTGGGCTTGCGCCGGGTGCCGGCCGAGGTGATCGAATCCGGTCTCATGTCCGGCGCCACCGGTTGGCAATTGTTCTGGCAGGTGCAGATCCCCACAGCGGCACGTCAGCTGCTCTTAGGCGCCAACCAGACCACCATGGCGGCGCTCTCCATGGTGATCATCGCCTCGATCATCGGGGGCACGGCCGATATCGGTTGGGAGGTGATCTCGAAGGTGCGCAAGGCCGAGTTTGGTGAGAGCCTCCTGGCCGGTATCGTGATTGCCTTGATGGCCATGGTGATGGACCGCATCACGGCAGGCCTTGCGCTGAAGGATCGCAGCGAGTTTGAGCAATCCACCAGCTTCACCGAGCGCTATTGGCATTGGCTCGTGGCGGCTGCGCTGGCGGTTGGCCTGTTCTTGGCTGCGCAGGTTTTTCCGTTGTTCAAGAGTTTTCCGGAAGGCTGGGAGTTCTATCCGGCCGAGGCGATGAACGAGGCACTGGAGGGTTTTGTTCTGACCTTCCGTGATGTCATTGAAAGCGTGAAGAGCTTTGCCTTCTTCTTCATCATGCTGCCGGCGCGCATTGGCTTGGAGCAGACCATATCGCCCTATTCCTGGGGCTTTGAGTTCACCACTCCCCTGAAAATCGCCTATCTGGTTTTGGTGACCGGTCTTTCGGCTTGGGCTTGGGTCCGCGGCAGCGTGAACCTGGCACTGTCGATTGCGTTCTTTGGCATCCTGTTCTTCTTCGGCCTCACCAAGCTGCCCTGGCCGGCTCTGCTGGCCATGGTGACCTTTCTGGCCTGGTGTGTGGGCGGGCGGGGACTTGCCATCGGCGTTGCGCTCAGCATGGCCTTCATTCTGGTCACGGGCATTTGGCCGCAAGCCATGTTGTCGGTCTATCTGTGTGGTTTGGCTGTGGCGATCTCGTTTGGCTTCGGGGCCCTGCTCGGGATTGCCGGGGCACACAGCGACCGGGTGTCGGCCATTCTCAGGCCGATCAACGACACCATGCAGACCATGCCGCTGTTTGTGATCCTCATTCCGTTTGTGATGATTTTCAAGATCGGCGAGTTTACCGCGCTCTTGGCCATCATCGCCTATGCTTTTGTACCGGCCATCCGCTACACCGAGCATGGTTTGCGCAATCTGCCGGCGGATGTGATTGAGGCGGCTACGTGTATGGGCTGCACCAAGTGGCAGCTCTTGTGGCAAGTGAAGCTTCCGCTGGCTCTGCCGGTGATTATGCTGGGTCTGAACCAGACGATCCTCTATGGCATCGCCATGTTGGTGATTGCTGCTCTGGTGGGCACCAACGGGCTGGGCCAGCAGGTCTATATTGGCCTCGGCGATGGCGACTTTGGGGTGGGCATCATTGCCGGGATCGGCATGGCGATTATTGCCATGGTGGCCGACCGGCTGATCCAGGCCTGGTCGAAGTCCCGCCAGGAAGCGTTTGGGCTGACGGCGAACGAATAGACGGTATCCTTGGGGTCGCGAGGGTGCAGCATCTGCGTTCGACTGCGCAATGCCCACCAGGTTTGTGCCGGTCTGCAGCGTCGGATATAGTGCTTAACAACTGGACGGAATAAAACCGCGTGCCCGCGCGTTCATAGTAGTGGATGACAAGTGGAATTGGATGTTCGAAATCGCATTGATCGCAACTTGAAGGGTCTTTTTGGTTTTGCGGTAGCACTAACAAGCGATGAGGATCGAGCGCGGGACCTGGTCCAGGACGCGGTTGTTAAAGCACTGCAAGCGTCCAACGTGCCACCGGATGACCGGGCATTTCGCGTTTGGCTGTTCAAGATCTTAAAGAATGTCTTCATTGATCAAATGCGCAGAGACCGTGTTGATTTCATGGACCCCGACGAAATAGAGATTGTCGCTGGAGATGATGGGTGGACAGAAGATCGGCAAATAACCGTGCTGGCGGTGCGCAGCGCTTTTGCGGAGCTGTCACGGCCTCACCGCAACGTTCTTGCTCTGGTCGATGTGGCGGGAATGTCCTATGGAGAGGTCGCCGAGGTGCTCAATGTGCCGCAGGGCACGGTGATGAGCCGGGTAGCGCGGGCGCGGGCGCGTTTGATGGATGAGATGCAACAGGACAACGTCACGCTCTTTCCTAACCTAAGTAAGCGAGCTCGGAATTGAAACACCTCCAGCCTAGCGAAAACGAGCTCAACGCCTACGTGGACGGTGAGCTGGACGCAGCCACCAAAGCAGAAGTTGCGGCTGCTGTTGCTGCGGATGCAAAGCTTGCTCGTAAGGTGGCGCAGCTTTCCCTTCTGAAGGCGGCGTTGCCTGAAGCGATGCCCGAGATGCCTGAACTTGTCGAAACAGCAGGCAAGTCTTCTGCAGCGCCAAGCGAGAGCACCACAAACTGGCGGAACCTGGCGGCCTCACTGGCGGTGTTTGTTTTGGTAGGCTGCACGGTGGCCGGCGTCCTGGTCTGGCAATCATTGGTGGAAGACAGTTCATCTTGGCACCTGCAGGCCAAAGATATCCACTCGCAGTGGGCAGTGAACCCGACAACGGCCTCTGAGCTCCATTCTGTTTCCAATGATTCACCCGTTGTGGGTGTGGATATTCCGGATCTATCGTCTGCACGATTGGCGATTTCAAGATTGCAACGCGTTCGCCTGGGTGATCACCTTGCTACGCATGTGGGCTATGTTGGCACTCGCGGCTGCCGCGTGAGCCTGTTTATCTTTCATGATGAGCAACTCTCCCAGCCGGCTTCTGCCGGCCTACCCGCTGGTATGCGGAAAGCAAATTGGCGGGCAGGACGCCGAAGCTATCTTATTTTGTCGACAGGTATGGACGTTCGTCGCTTCACACAGCTTGCAAGCTCCATCAAGGCTTTCACGCGCGACCCAAATCTGTTGGACCAGTCTGCAAAGCAACAACTCGCCGAAGCCAGGCGCACATCGCGGGCTTGCGTGGTCTAAACACGCAGCTTCCGCAAGAGTGATCGTCGCGTATCTCCCGACACAGAGCATTGAATTCGTCGGCACAATCCATTCGCGTGATGGAAAAAGTGCAGTGCCATGGAATATTCTGAGGTCCCCGTGCGTCTAGTGTTTACGCAGCCGTTCTGCGCAACAATCCGGTTACTAGGGAGAACACTATGGACGACAC
>JBCDDQ010000129.1:0-13256 GCA_039180225.1 Pseudomonadota bacterium | reverse complement strand
GAGGAATTCCCCTGCCCGGTAGGCGCCCAGGGCTTTCTCCAGATTGGTTGCCCAGATTTTGAGGTCGAAATCAGGCCTGATCTTCTCGGCTGTTTGCCGAAATGAAAAGAACATGGACTGACCGAAACCAAGACCCTTCTCCTCAGAACCCACGGGCTCTGCCGTAGCTGACAAATAGACCCCGCCCGCAAGCGCAAGACACATAATGCGCGGTGCAGCCTTCATGGCTCTTATGGTCTTAAAGGTCAGCATAGCAAATAAGTTCAGCTTCTCCGCCAGGATGGGTTACCGCGCCGCCTCGGGCCTGGCCAACCGTCTGTGCATATTTCCAGATTGTTCCTGAGCGATAATCGGTTTCGCGTGGAGCCCAGTCCTTTCGCCGAGCTTCCATTTCCGCATCGCTCACGTCCACGTCTATGGTGCCGTCAACCGCGTCGATGGTGATCACATCGCCGTCTTTCAGCAGACCGATCGGCCCGCCCACGGCAGCCTCCGGCCCCACATGCCCAATACAGAACCCGCGCGTTGCACCAGAAAAGCGGCCATCGGTGATGAGTGCCATCTTCTCTCCCATGCCCTGGCCGTAAAGCGCCGCGGTGGTAGACAGCATTTCACGCATGCCCGGTCCGCCCACAGGCCCTTCATATCGGATCACCAAGACCTCGCCCTCTTCATAAGAACGGTCAGAAACCGCTTGGAAGGCTTCTTCTTCACTGTCAAAACACCGGGCGGGACCAGTGAATCTGAGCGTGGCCATGCCGGCAACCTTTACAATGGCCCCTTCCGGCGCCAGATTGCCCTGAAGCCCCACAACGCCGCCGGTGGGGGTAATGGGCGCATTGGCCGGGTGAACCACATCCTGTTCCGTGTTCCACTTCACGCTTTCCATGTTCTCCGCGATGGTGCGTCCGGTCACCGTTATGCAATCCCCATGCAAGTAACCATTGTCGAGCAGGGTTTTCATAATCAGCGGGATGCCGCCCACTTCGAACATGTCTTTGGCGACATACTTACCGCCTGGCTTCAGGTCCGCGATGTAGGGGGTTTTCTTGAAGATCTCCGCCACATCCATCAGATCGAACTTGATGCCGCATTCGTGCGCGATGGCGGGCAGATGGAGCCCGGCATTTGTCGAGCCCCCGGACGCGGCCACCACGGCGGCTGCGTTCTCCAGCGCCTCACGGGTAACGATGTCTCTTGGCCGGATGTTGCGTGCAATCAGGCCCATAACCTGCTCGCCCGCCGCCATGCAGAACTTGTCACGCAGTTCATAAGGGGCCGGGGCACCTGCCGAATAGGGTAACGCCAAGCCAATTGCTTCAGACACTGTGGCCATTGTGTTTGCGGTGAATTGAGCTCCACATGCGCCGGAACTTGGGCAAGCCACCTCTTCCAGCTCCGTCAAATCCTCATCGGACATGTCGCCAACCGAGTGGCGCCCTACGGCCTCGAATACATCCTGAATGGTAACCGGCATACCTCTGTAACTACCGGGTAAAATTGAGCCGCCATAGATGAAGATGGAGGGCACATTCAAGCGCACCATGGCCATCATCATACCTGGCAGAGACTTGTCACATCCGGCAAGGCCCACCAAAGCGTCATAGCCATGACCGCGCATGGTCAGTTCCACTGAATCCGCAATCACCTCGCGCGACACCAACGAAGATTTCATCCCCTGGTGGCCCATAGCGATACCGTCAGTCACCGTAATTGTGCAGAATTCCCGTGGGGTTCCGCTGGCCGCAGCAACCCCCTTTTTGACCACTTGGGCCTGGCGCATCAGTGAGATATTGCACGGGGCGGCCTCATTCCAGCAGCTTGCAACACCGACGAAAGGTTGATTGATCTGCTGACGGGTCAGCCCCATCGCATAGTAAAAGGCCCGGTGCGGCGCCCTTTGGGGGCCTTCCGTCACGTGCCGGCTCGGCAAATTCTTTTTATCGAACGTCTTAGCGTCCATTATTAAACCTCAACACGATGCCTCAATTGTGCATTGTTTGGCGCTGAAATCTTGTTAAGCCCTTACCGCTCAAGCGACAGACCATAATCAACGTTAATTTCTTACCCTCGCACATGGCGAAATGACCAATATGACTGATCCAACCACGTCCCGGCACGTGTCCCAGCCCGAACCGTGACAAGAACGCTAGGGTCAATTGTGGGCACAAAAAAGATTGAAAAGGGCAAGATTGGGCGAGTCCGCCATTCTGTGAGCGAGTGTGACGTAAATACAACAAAATTGAACATTGCAGGTGCCAAGAAGCGACGTCTATGCCAAGAAGAAGAAAGAAATCGCGACTCACTTCTTGCTGAAAGACACTCGTAATGGCGCAACAACCTTGGGGAGCAAGCCCAAACTCTGCTTCAGTACCGGGCGTTGCCCCGCCCCCACCCCGCAAAGAAACGGTGAGAATTGCGTTCCACCATCAGGAAGGGTTGCTTGGGCTGACCGTAATCAATTTTCTACTGAGCATCGTCACGCTGGGGATCTACAGTTTTTGGGGGAAAACTGCGATCCGGCAACATATCTGGTCGTCCATTCACATTAATGACGAGCCCCTGGAATATACCGGAACGGGCTGGGAGTTGTTTTTGGGCGCGCTGATCGTTGGCCTTCTTATTCTCGTTCCTTTGGCTTTTTTACAGATCTTTGCCTCGTTTCTCTTTACCGCGTCATCGACCATAGCAACGGTGGTGCAGATCGCTGTTTCCATATTCGTGCTCTTTCTGGTTGGTATAGGCACTTATCGTGCCAGGCGCTATCGACTTAGCCGCTCAGTGTGGCGTGGCATCAGGGGCTCTCTGGCAGGCTCGCCTGTGCGCTTCGGGACATCATTCCTGTTCCGCTATGCGATGTTGGTTCCCACCCTCGGATGGGCCTATCCCTGGCTCCGGGTTGGCCTCAACCGGCACATCACCAATGACATGCGGTTTGGGCAGCACCCCTTTCATTTCCGCGGCACAGCTGCTCCCTTGTATATGCCGTTTGCGACTGTCTGGATCGGTGGCGCCATCATCATCGCCGTCATCGCAGGCCTGTCCTGGGGAACCGTTGACTTTGACCTTTTATTTGGCGGCGACGACAGCGATCCCTACCAGTCACAGCGCCAAGGACTGATCGTTTTGGGCATAGTTCTGATCGGCTTGCCAATCTTTTTTGTCATCTCTGGGCTCCTCTGGGTGGTCTATAAAGCAGCAGAACTCCGTTATTTTGCTGATTGCACCACCTTCGGAGACCTTCAGTTCCGTTTGAACGCAACCGTTTGGAGCTTGATCACGCTCACACTGGGGAACATCTTTATCATGCTGTTCACCTTAGGCATCGGCCGACCGTTCGTGCAGCGCAGGCTGATCCGCTATGTGGTGGCTCGTTTGGAAACCGACGGGACCGTGGACATCGCAGCTATCCAACAATCCCAGCAACAGCTCGACCGCTCAGGAGAAGGCTTGGCTGAAGCCTTTGATATTGATGGTTTCTGATCCATCCGACGCCCATATCGGTTACTATAATGACGGGCAGACGGCTGCCAGTCATGAGGTGGAAGTCAGGTTTGGGCCCAACGGGCTGGTGTTCGGGCCGCCGGACAATGCTGCACAAAACCACTGGAGCTATGACGGCTTGGAGCCCGTGCGACCGGTATCTGCGTCCGGGCCATCCCGGCTCCGCTATGAAGGTGCGCCAGAAGCCAGACTGATCATCGCATCACCAAAATTTGCCCGGCAAGTGGTTCAACGGGCGCCGCAAGTGGGCACACGCGCTGGTCATAAAGCCACGGCCAAGATCGCCTTTCTGTGCATTGCAGGTGTGGCCGCCTTTGCGGTTGCCAGCTGGCTTGTCTTGAGTGCTGCGCCGGCAACAGTTGCTGCGATGATACCGCAGTCCTGGTGGGGCTACATGGGCGAAAAAATAGAAACCAGCCTTGTCAAAAGCGCCAAAAGGTGCGGCGCCCCGGAGGGCAAGAAGGCGCTTGCGCGGATGGCGTTCCGTTTCTCAGATGACATTGAAGCGAACAGTGTCCGGGTATACGACATGCCGATTGTCAATGCCTTCGCCATGGCGGGCGGACGCGTGGTTCTCACCAGTGGCCTTATTGCTGCCGCCAATTCGGCGGACGAAGTGGCGGGCGTGCTGGCGCATGAATTGGGGCATGTGAAAGCCCACCACCCGGAAGAACAGCTGGTGCGTGTGTTCGGCCTCCAGTTGATTTTGAGCGCCCTTTGGGGAGGCTCGGGAATGACGGATGCTTTGGCCCAAGGCAGCGCCTTGCTGGCCGTATTGCGCTACACGCGATCAGCAGAGGGGGAAGCCGACGCCATTGCAATTGAGCTTCTACAGAAAGCCAAGATCGACCCAAGGGGTTTAGCGGCTTTTTTCAGAACCTTGCAGAAAACTCTAGGCGGCGATGCCGGGTCCAGCGCTAGTCAGGTGACAAACCTCCTTCGGACACATCCCGGACTGGCTGAGCGGATTGATCAGATCGGCAAACTGCAAGTGGGCCCCACGACCCCTTCGCTTTCTGATGATGACTGGCAACACTTGAAGAATATCTGCTCAGAATCGTGAGCAATCGCTCTCGCCCCACTATCGTGGTCTGCGATCTGGTGCCTTGGTACCGCACGTATTAGGTCTTGGACATTGCAGCCAATTGGGCTGATCCAATAAAAGCCTGAAGCTGCTCTGTGAGGGACTGATCTATGTTGGACCTTGTTTGCCGCTTAGATGCCGGTCTTGGTGTCCCGGTCATGCTCTTGCTCATGATCGCCATGTGCTACAGCATGTTTATGATAAACTTCCATGGGTCGTTGGCAGAGCCGTACGTGGACACCGACCATTGGGCTGGTGGTTCTGGAACAAATTGGCTGCAGAGCTTTGTCTTCCACTCTATCCGCTTCAACACCGGTCTTGGATACACGCCGCAAGGTCGCAGGATTTGGTGGCAAGGATACCGGTTCGCTCTAATGACCCATACGGCCACCATCACTGCATCGCTTGTTGCAGTGTGGCACATGCGTCAATGTTCTTAAGCTGCCCATCGCGGGATACCCTGTGAACACGTCAGCTCTGATTGTATTTGGCAGACACTTTGGAAATGCCGGCATCCGAGCCCTGCTCATTGGCCAAGCCTGACACAACACCTTCACGGTCGGCCTCAGGCCTGTTTTGGCTGAGCTTCCATTTGCCTTCCAGTTTGGCGATGGTGAGCTCAATCCCCACGATCCCGCGCAGCATGGTCTGAACGAAGCGCTCTGGTGCATCGGTGACCTGCCAGGGATCCGCCCGCTTGCCCTCCTGCTGATCGGTGATCGCAGAGACATTGGCCAGCAACCAGTCCGGGTCTTTGTGGACACTCAACGGTCCTGAAGCATGCACGGTCACAAAGTTCCACGTAGGCACCACCTTTCCGTGCTCACGTTTTGTCGGATACCAAGACGGCGTTATGTAGGCTTCGGGCCCATGAAAAATGCACAGAGCATCAACCGCTGTATCCAACGTGGACCATTGTGGGTTTGGTCGCGCCAGGTGCCCACGCAATGTGCCGAACGCCCCATCGTCGGCTGTCAGCACCAACGGAACATGGCTGGCCACAAGGCCTCCCTCGTTCAGCGTCACCAATGTGGCGAACGGATGCTCGCGCATCAGCGCATGTAAGGTATCGAGATCCGTCTCGACAAAAGCTTCCGGCACGTACATATAGCCAACCCTCCCAGATTGCTTAAGCCAAGCCCTTCAACCGCTCCAGCGCCACAGAGAGTTTGTCAGCCTTGGCTTGCGCTTCCACTTGCCGCGTGCGCTGTTCCTCAACCACATGCTCTGGTGCACGGGAGATGAAGTTCTCATTGGCGAGCTTGGCAGCAAGGCCCTTCAGCTCGCCGTCGATCTTGCCAAGTTCTTTTTGTAAGCGCGCGCTTTCAGCCGCCACATCGATCACACCGCCCAGCGGCAAGGCAATCACGGCCTCATCCATCACAGCCTGCACCGCACCTTCTGGAGCGTTTTCGGCAAACGCCACGCTGTCCAGACGCGCCAGACGCATGATCTCAGCGGTCCAATTCTGCGTCCATGCCGTTTGATCAGCGCCAGAGCCGGTGATCACACACGGCACTTTGGCGCTCGCGGGCACGTTCATTTCCGCACGTACAGACCGGATCTCCGTCACCAGGCGGATCACCCAGTCCATTTCCGCATCAGACGCACTGTCTTCCAAGCCGGAATAGGTGGGCCAGTCAGCCTGGATCAGCCAAGTGTCACGCTTGGGACCCGTTTGACCTGTTACCCGCCAAAGCTCTTCGGTAATAAAGGGCATAAACGGATGGGTGAGCAGCAAGATCTGATCGAAGGCCCATGCCGCGGCCGCCTTTGTCTCGTCTTTCGCAGGCCCCTCCTCTCCGTTCAAGACGGGTTTGATCAGCTCCAGATACCAGTCGCAGTAAACGTTCCAGATAAACCGGTAAAGCGCGCCCGCAGCTTCGTTATAGCGATGCTGCTCAATGCCTGCAGTCACTGCGGCCGCTGTGCGCTCCACCTCGCCGGCAATCCAGCGGTTAGCGCCGAGCTCCAAGCTAGAGGGGGCAAATCCTTCCGCCCTAACGCAAGAGTTCATCTCCAGGAACCGGGCCGCGTTCCAAATTTTCGTTGAGAAGTTGCGATAGCCTTCTACCCGCGACTTCGCCAGCTTTATGTCGCGCCCCTGCGCAGCCATCGCGGCCAAGGTGAACCGGAGCGGATCAGCGCCATATTCGTCAATCAGTTCAAGGGGGTCGATGATGTTGCCCTTGGACTTCGACATTTTGGCACCCTTTTCATCGCGGACCAAAGCATGAATATAGACCTCGCGAAACGGCACCTCCGGCACGCCGTTCTCATCTTTCATGAAGTGCATGCCGAACATCATCATCCTGGCCACCCAGAAGAAAATGATGTCGAAGCCGGTCACCAGAACATCCGTCTTGTAATAGCGCTTCAGCTCAGGCGTCTGTTCCGGCCAGCCCAATGTCGAGAACGGCCACAAGGCGGAGGAAAACCAGGTGTCGAGCACATCCTCATCGCGCTCCAACATGGTGCGGGTGCCGTAGTGGCGCTCCGCGGCAGCTAAGGCAAGTGCCTCGGTTTCCTCAACGAACACTTCGCCATCCGGGCCGTACCAGGCCGGGATCTGATGGCCCCACCAAAGCTGACGCGAAATGCACCAGGGCTGGATGTTGCGCATCCACTCAAAGTACGTCTTCTCCCAGTTTTTGGGAACGAACACGGTCTGCCCGTCTTCCACCGCTTTGATCGCTGGTTTCGCCAGGGTTTCCGCGTCCACATACCATTGCTCCGTGAGAAAAGGCTCAATGATGACGTTTGATCGGTCGCCATAGGGCAGCGCATGCTCGTGGTCCTCCACCGCCTCTAAGAGGCCAGCCGCTTCCATGCGCTCCACAATCAGCTTGCGCGCCTCAAACCGATCCATCCCATGCATCTCGAGGGTGGCATCCAGATCTGCCGACGGTTCAACCCCTTCAATGAACTCATCATTGTCCTTCAGGAGCAAGCAGGCATGTCTGTCAAAAATATTGATCAGCCTGAGGTTCTGACGCTTGCCAACCTCGAAATCGTTGAAGTCATGCGCCGGCGTCATTTTCACCGCGCCCGAGCCTTGTTCGGGATCGGCATACTCATCGGCCACAATCGGGATCTCCCGGCCCACCAGCGGCAGGACACACATTTTGCCAACCAGATCGGCATAACGTTCATCGTCCGGGTGAACCGCAACACCGCTGTCGCCGAGCATCGTTTCCGGACGCGTGGTCGCAACCGTGATCGTACGTCCAGGCTCGCCTTTGATGGGATACTTGAAGTGCCACAGGTGCCCCTTGCTCTCCACCTGCACAACCTCAAGATCAGAGATGGCCGTGAGCAGCTTGGGATCCCAGTTCACCAACCGTTTGTCCTTGAAGATGAGCCCCTCTTGGTAGAGCGCCACGAACACCTTCAACACCGCCTGAGACAGGCCTTCGTCCATGGTGAAGCGCTCACGGGACCAGTCGCAAGACGCACCGAGGCGGCGCAGTTGACCGGTTATGGTGCCGCCTGAAACAGCTTTCCACTCCCACACCCGCTCAATAAACTTCTCCCGACCAAGATCCCAGCGCGACGGTTCCTGATTTTCCATCAGTTGGCGCTCAACAACCATCTGCGTTGCGATGCCTGCATGGTCCATGCCCGGCTGCCACAACACGTCCTTGCCGCGCATCCGCTCAAAGCGGATGAGAATATCCTGAACCGTGTTGTTCAGCGCGTGGCCCATGTGCAGCGAACCGGTCACGTTAGGCGGCGGAATGACGATGCAGTAGCTCTCCGCATCAGGCTTCTGGCCGCAAGCAAAAGCGCCAGCTTCTTCCCAGGCTGTGTAAAGCCTCTGTTCGGTGGTGGCGGGGTCGTAAGTTTTTTCAAGCATCACGAAAAGGTCCTGATACAGGCCTTGGGTTGCAAGGGGTGAACGAGCAAAAGGGACGCCAGCTTATACAAGCACGTCCCTCACGGTTTCAACCGGATAGAATGGGTTGGTCTAATTTGGTTGATTGGCCACGCGGCGCACTTCCTCGCGCACCACTTCGGTTACGATCCTTGGGAGATTCTCATCCAACCAGGATTTTACCGCAGGCTCCAAAATCCGGCGGAGCACCAGATCCACCATGGCATCATCGGTTTTGTCGCTCCCCATACTCGCAGACGTTTGGGCGCCGGCAACTGCAGCAAGCTTCGCCATGGGGTTTACATCTGTGGCCGGCTCGGCTGCCGGCATCGCTTCAAGAGCGGGCTCGTCTGCTGGAAGCGGCGCAGCCGGCGGGGTGACCTCTGCCACCGGGTCAGGATCTGGCTTTGCCTCCTGCGGTGCTGGTGTCGCTGAGCGTTCTGCTGAGGCCCAGGATAGCTCCGGAACAGGTTTGTGGCGCGGCGCCTCAGGTTCCGGCGCAGCAGTCGGTTGCTCGGGCTGACTGTCTTGGATGCGGGCCGCCACACTGTTGGCATTGCTGACTTGCTCAGCGTCCGCCTGCTGTTCCGTCACCCGTGCGGTGAGAGCTTGCAAGGGACCCGAAGGCTCTATGGCGGGCGGCTCCGTCTCTGGTTTGACCGGCTCCGTCTCCCCGGAAAAAACCGCTGCGCGGAAAGGATCAGGCGCGCCTTGGCGCGCCGGCGGCGGCTGAAGCTCTTGCGACGCTTGTTCTGCCGGTGGCGTGGCGGGCGCTGCCTCTTCTGCGTCCGCCTTCGCCGTTTCCGAACGCAATGTGGACGAAACCCCGTGCATCTGTTTTTGCACAGATTCCCGGGTCTCGTTCAGCTTGCGCGTCAGCTCGGCAAAGGGATCGTGAGAGGCATGCACGGTGGCATCGAACGCCTGGCCCGGTGGTGGCGCGGAAAACGCCGCTTCGGCGCTCGAGCCGGAGGCAAAGGGATCTCCGGCAGGTTCGGGGACAGCGTTGGGGATATCTTCATTGATGGCTTGCCTGATGGAGGACAGGATTTCTTCCATGCTCGGCTCGGCAGCTGCATTGCTCGCGCTCATTGGATCTTCCCACCCGTCAAATCAGCCATGATTATCCCTCAAGAACACCCCAAGCCCAGTCGCTTCCTACACACAGGACCGCCTTAGGCATGATTCTTCAAGATAATCTACTCTGATTCGTTGATGTCATCGCCGAACAATTTGTCACGAACCCGCAAGTAATTTGCTTTCGGATCATAGCGATTAATCCCTAGATTCAGGTCATTGGCCGTGAGGCGGCCAATGGAGGCCAGGAGCTGATAGCGAGCAACGATCAGCTCGCGTTGCGCCTGCACCAAGGAAACCCGTGAATCCACGAGCTCTTGCTCAGCATCAAGCACGTCCAAGGTGGTGCGTGAGCCCACAAGCGCTTCTTGCTTAACCCCGCTGAACGCCAGTTCGTTGGCCGAGACCTGTTCACGTGCAGCGCGGATCGCTTCGTGGGCGGCAATAATATTGTTCCAAGATGTCACCACATTCTGACGCACCTGACGGCGGGCATCGAGAATTTCCAGCCGCCGCTGATTGGCCGTTTGCTTGGCCTCGCGGATCTGCGAAAACACGGTACCGGCCTGATAGAGCGGAACCGACAAAGATCCAACAACAGTTCCCTGCTCGTTCTTCAGGAGTGCCGTGCTGTCACGCTCTCGTCGGCTGTACTGGGCCTGCACGGAGAGCGTTGGCAGCAGATTGCCTCTGGCGACTTTGATGGCAAAGCGTGCAGCAATTTCGGTAAAGGAGGCTGCCAGAACGGTGGGGTTTTGCTCTTCTGCAATCCGCACCGCACCTTTCAGCGACTTGGGCATGCGGGCCAAGGTTTTCTTGGGATAGTAGAGCTTTCGCGGCTTGACGCCAAACACCCGTACATAAAATGCCGCGCTTGCAGCCAGATTAGATTTTGCTACGGCCAGGTTGGATTGAGATTGGCTCAAGCGCGCCCGGGCCTGGGCCACGTCGGTTCGCGTGATTTCTCCCACATTAAAGCGCGCCTGAGAGGCCCTCAGCTGTTCCTTCAAAACGGCCACGTTTTTGCGTCTAAGCGAGACAATGGTGCGGTCCCTGATCACATTCATGTACGAGGTCACGCCATCCAGCAGAACGGTTTGCTGCACGTTTAACAGCGTTTGGCGCCCCGCCTTAACGTTGGCCTCCGCCTGCAAGGTACCAAAATAGGTCCTCATGCCCTCAAAAACCGGTTGATTGAGGGTTATGGAATAGCCGCGCGGCTGGCGGCCATTTGTGCTTCGGGTTGTGCGCGTGACAACCTCATCACGAAGATAGCCATAGTCACCATTGGCCGTCACCGTGGGTCGCCACCCGGCAAGAGCTTGCGGAACCTGTTCATCTGTCGCGCGCTGGCGTGCCCGTTCGGCACCCAGTTGAGGGTTCTTCAAATAGGCTCTGGCCAAAGCGCGGCGCAAACTTTCAGCCTCCGCTGATGACACGTTCGCGTCGATGGCAAAGGTCCACGTCGCTGTTGCAGCGCAGAGCGCTGTACAGATCCAACCATTAAGGGACTTCACGATCACCCCAAATCACTCCGCCGCTAGCATTCGTTTTCTTCGAACGGCAATTGGTACCCAACCAATGAGACGATACTTCGGCCAAGTCCGTCCAATTACTGCCCCAAAGCGAGAATCACCTTGATTCCCTTTCTAGCGTAATTCTGCCGCCTCAGATAGGACCTGTTCTATGTCCATTATTAGCGAGATTCGGCAATACCGCCATTGCAGGCTTGCAACACTACCGGAGAAATCGCAGATTTGAATTCACAATTGGCGCTAAAACACAAACTCTTCTCGCGTGGCTTCAAAGCCGGGAAGAGGTTTTGCATTTGCGCCAAAGCCGGGCCTTTCAGAAACCGTGTCGCCCGACTTCTGATAAAGCCGAGCCTGACCAACACCGTCCTCCTCGACAACGACGGCAAGGCGCCCGCCATCCTTCAACTGATCGAACAATCTTTCAGGCACCTGTTGTACGGACCCTTGCAATATGATCACGTCGTAGGGTCCTTGCTTGGCATGCCCTTCGTTCAGCCGGCCAGTCAGCACGGCGGCGTTGTCGACACCCAGCTCAGTGAGCAGGTTGCTGGCCTCTTCGGCCATCGGGGCAATTTCTTCAACCGCGACAACCGCGTCGGCCAGATGCCCCAAAACGGCCGCTGAATACCCGGTGGCACACCCGACATCGAGCACCAGATCTGTTCTGCGCACGCCGCTGAGTTGGACCAATCGGCCGAAGGTCATGGGTTCCATCAGATAGCGCGGACCATTGCCATCAGCATCCGGAGGCATCAGTTCCACGCTTTCATCGCAATAGGCGATCGCACGGCGCGATGCAGGCACGAACTTCTCACGTGGGATGCGTCCCATTGTGTCGATCAAGCGCGGTTCGGTCACATTATTTGGCCGCAGTTGCGACTCGACCATGTTATGACGTGCAGCCTCGAAATCCATCGTCCTGAATGTCCCCATTCGGCAGCCGAACGACCCTTTGCGTCCGCCTGTTGCTTTATCAAACCGAACTTGCGTCCGTCTACACGCAATGTGCCGACCATCAAGCAAGACGCCAGTTGACCGAAGGCCCAATTTATAGAGAGGTGTGGCCACACCTCGTCTTCAGGAGCACACTTGAACCCATGTCCCCTTCAGCTTCCAGCAACCGCCGTGCGATTGGCTTGATGGTCGTTGCCATGAGTTTTTTGGCTGCCAGCGACGCCATTTTGAAATTGGTGGGGGCCGAGTTGCCTGTAGGCCAGATGATGGCCGTGCGTGGTATCGCCCATTGCGTCTTCCTGGGTCTTGGATGCTGGATTGGCCGGCAGTTGATCACTGTTCATGGTCTGATGCACGGCTGGAGCATTCTGCGGGGCGCCGCCGAAGTCGCCGCCACCTACCTGTTTATCTCAAGCTTGGCCCTGCTGCCGATCGCGCTGGCGTCTACTCTGGTGTTCTGTTTCCCGATGATGCTTACGGCGCTCTCCGGGCCGGTGTTTAAGGAAAAGGTCGGGCCGTGGCGCTGGGGCGCAGTCCTGGCCGGTTTCGTCGGCGTGTTGGTGGTCACGGCGCCCGGAACAAGTTCCTGGCAACCTGCGTTGGCACTTCCTCTTGGAGCAGCGCTGTTTGTTGCCGTGCGTGATGTGTCCACCCGGTTCGTCAGCCCCCAAGTGTCGGATGGGTCCGTCTCGCTCACCTCGGCGATCACAGTGCTTCTCGGTGGGCTTGCCAGTCTGCCCTTTGGTTGGGCCCCACTATCCGTCTACGCAGCGTCATGGTTGACCGTCGCAGGGCTGATCATTGCAGTTTCGTTTTTCACCTATGTCATGGCGGTGCGGACCGGCGAGCTCTCCCTGATTGCTCCGGTGCAATACATCGTCATTCTATGGGCGTTGATCTATGGGCTGCTCATTTGGGGAGAAGTGCCCGGCCCGCGCGAACTTGTCGGCGGCGCGATCATCATAGCCTCCGGGCTCTTGATCCTCCATCGCGAAAAGGTGCAGCATGAACGTCTCGCCGCCCAACACAATCAGAAAGCTCCTAAATCATGAACCTTGCCACCAACACGTTCAAGGCCGCCATCAATCAAAGCAAACCGCAGATTGGCCTGTGGAACAGCCTGTGCAGCAACTTTGCCGCCGACGTTGTGTCTTCTACAGGATTTGATTGGGCGCTGTTGGATATGGAGCATTCGCCTAACGATGTGCAAACGGTACTTGGCCAAATG